>NZ_JACDWW010000087.1:0-738 GCF_016464145.1 Marinobacter sp. bablab_jr008 | reverse complement strand
GGACCCATTTTTCAAGTCTGCCCTGGGCATCAGGCAATCGCCATCGTCGGCCCGGTTGCGCCAGCGATTTGATGAAGACGCTCAAGGCCTGACACCCCTGCTGGACGATGCCAGCGTCGAGTTTCTTCAGTCCGTCGAAGCGCCGGTGTCACCTCTGGCGATGGGCCACGTTGCGCTGGATATGGATGTCTTTCCCATGGACAACAGCCAGACCCGCAAAGAGGGTGTCAGCTACACCTACAAGGGTTATGACGGCTATGCGCCAATGGCCGCCTACCTGGGGCAGGAAGGCTGGTGCCTGGGTTGCGAGCTGCGCCCTGGCAGCCAGCACGCCAACAAGGGATTTCTCGACACCCTCAAACGAGTGTTACCCCGGGCTCGATCACTGACGGATAAGCCCATTTTGTTGCGCCTGGACAGCGCACACGATGCCCGTGCCAATCGCGATTTCCTGCGCGAGCAGGACCAGGTCGACTTCCCGGGAAATTCGACACCAACAACCTGGTCATGGCCTTCGCGACGATGGGTTACAACGTGTTGCGCTGGATGGGTCTGCGACTGACCGGCCCGGATGCACCGGTTCGCCACCCGGCCAGGCGTCGCCGCCTGAGAACCGTGATGCAGGAAATCATGACCATGGCCTGCCGCCTGGTGCACAGTGGCCGGCAGTGGATCCTGCGATTTGGCCGGCACTGCCCAGGCTTTGCGGTTTACCGCGATCTTTATCGGGGCCTTGCT
>NZ_JACDWW010000086.1:0-10057 GCF_016464145.1 Marinobacter sp. bablab_jr008 | reverse complement strand
TATCAACCAATATCGGACCATCGGTTGCTCCCGCTCTTTGCTTCCTGACCTCAAAGTCAGAATCTCACCCAGTTATCGCCTCTTGTTGGCGCAGAGGTGGGCTTGACGGGTATATTGGCGAGCGAAGTCACTGATTCAGGTATTTGTTTTCTTGCACCGGGTTTCAAAACCCGAAAAAGACTGTTTATATATACAGTATATTCGGGTAACCTTCCGAGAAAAGGCAAGAAAACCCTATGCAATCAACCCACCGCTATAACGCCAACGTTTAGCGGCGCCCATGTAGCGCAGCGAAATGGGCGTCCGGTGTAGGGCCGGCAGGCCCGGAACGTACTACAACGACTTGTTAACCATACTTGATGGCTAGCAAAATTGCCGACACTGCTGCCGCAGCTAAAAACGGGGCCATGAGTATGAGCAAAGAGACTCGATACTCCTTTAGTGACTGATAAGTCCAATAGGCAGCAACAAAAAAGGAAGCCACCCCTACCCCGTGGGCCCACTTACCCGAAAACTCAGCGAGTCCCGTGCGCCCAGGTAGCGTCACATTGTCGAAATAGAATGCCACCGTACCGGCAACCAGGAACACGAAACTGAACAAACCATTAATGAATGACCAGCGCCGACGATAATAGCTAGCATCCCTGATGACTGGATCAAACTTCCACAATGCACGGCTCTCCAGATTGCCAGTGTGGTTAACGCTGAGCTTAGCGGCGCCCTTGTAATGGAGGCGAAGCCGCAATGTAAAGGGCGTCCGGCGGCCATCGGCCGCGTACTACAGCGACTTGTTATACTACGTCCCCTATATTCCGAGGTTCTTCAGTACCTCACGCTCTAGCGCCCCAGTGGCCACACACTTTGTAGTTTGCGGAAACCTGGCTGAACCATTCGTGTTGAACGTGATGGTATCGTTCAACCTTTGAGATGCGCCTTGAACGTGCGTAACCGTCGCATCTTTAGTTACCACATATTTGGTGTTTACAGATACAAGGGTCTGCTCAGAACTGAGTTCTTGGAGGATAATGTTTATCCTGCCTTCTAGATCCATTCTGCGCTTAATAAAAAACAAATCTTGGCCATTATCGAACGACTCGTACTCTTCGTAAGCCGAAGCAGCTGGAAAGCGATATCTTCGTTCACCTCGCATATTTTTAACATGTGACTCGACGGTACCACAGTCGATATATCTTTCAGGGTCACCTGAGTAACTCAAATTGATAAATCCTGAATCCTTGTCAATATTGTTGATAACGAAAAACGAGCTTCCTAAAGAAGGAATGATTTTTTTCCAGACTCTCTCAACTGGCTCATCAATAGTAATGGAGTTTTTGGCCGTCGGTGTGGCTATAGGCGGCGTATAGTTCACTTTGCCAGCACAGCCAGCCAGAAAAAATAGCGTAATCGTAAATAAAACAAAGTTTAGCTTCATATTTCTACCTTTAAGACTTGATGTATAACGCTGAAGCGCACCGGTGGCTTTGTCGCAGCGCAGCGGAGACAAAGGCATCCGAGTGACGCGCCTGGTTAAATTACTACCGCTCACCTTCAAGGCCATGCCATACCCGGAGAATGATGATGGCACTGGGATGGAGCGAATATCGAACGACATATTTCCCGAAAACCATATCTCGAACAGAGTCAGGCACCGGTGCCATTTCAACTGGTGTGCCCATCTTGGGAAAATCAGGAAGCAATTCGATTTTGCCAACCAGTTCGGTGGCGATCCGGGCTGCCGCCGATGGATTGTGGACTGCAATGAACTCCCTGAGGCGCTGTAAATCTTCAATGGCTTCGTCCGTGTAAACCAGTTTCACTTACCTGACCTCGGTGCATCCTGCTCGTTGTCGGTTCCCCAACTATTAAGCCAGCTGTGAACCTCGCGGGCATCAACAACCTTGCCTTGTGCAGCGGACTCCATTGCTTCTAAGGTCTGTTTCCAGCGCTCTTGCTCCAGCTGCTGCTTTTCTATGTACTCCGATAATGCTTGGTTAATTACCCAACCTTTGCTCCGGTGCAACCTGCCAGCAATTGCTTCCAGGTGCTGTTCAACTTCTGCTTGAAGGCGAACCGTGGTGACGCTCATGACTATACCCTCGAGTTTGGCTACTACAATGTATTACAACATAGTCTACGAGGGTGCGGCAAAAAATTTGGTTCATCGCGCTTTACCGGGAAATGCTGCTTTTATCTTCAGAAAGAAGTAGTCGTTATCCCGGTAGCCGTAGGCCACCCGCTTGATCACCTTGATCTTGTTGTTCATTCCCTCCAACACACTGGTGTTCAACCGGTAGACCGCGCTGGCGATAATGCCGTCGACGTAGCCCTTGAGGCGCCGATGGTCGATGGCCTTGACCGTATGCCAGTGCAACCCTAGCAGCGTTGCCAGATGTTGGATCGGCATCAGTCGTACCAGGGATTCAATCCAACTGACCATGCCTGCCGTCAGACGCTGTCGCCCTGGTAACCAGCGAATCTGTTCAAGCTTGGGGCCACAGGTCGTACAACGAACTCGGCGAACTGGCACGTCCAGCCAGACGCGGTATTGGAACAGGTCGCGTTCTCGGACTCGTCGGGTGCTGATGTCATGGATGGCAAGCGTGTGCTGATTACAACCACTGCAGCATGGCAAGTAATCGTCGGCAGGTTGCAGTCGGATGAGCAGAGATTGAGCGTCAATCTGGGCATACGATTCTATCGTGAATCCTTCCCAGAACAGGGCAAGAGGATTAGCATTCATAGGGACGGCGGTGAGTCGGTCAGGTTTGTTGTTTTGGCGAACTCAAAACTAACCGGTTTTACCGCCGTCTCCTACTTTTTCACGCTAACCCGCGATGAACCAAAAATTTAACGCCCCGCAGCATGCGCGGCTTTGGAATGGAGGCGAAGCCGCAATGGAAAAGACGTCGCCGTGCCTGCGATGGTTATGTGCTGTGAGCGACGTTCGGGAACCTCTCGGGATGCTCTATAATTTCTTCCGTCAGGTCGACATCAAGGTCAGGCCAATAGAAGTGGCCTGGAGATTGTTCCTCAACGTTCACAATTGCGCTGACCGGCTGCTCCTTAAACCAGGGAAAACTGTTGTAGGGCATGAAAAACTCTCGGTCGTGCGCCAGAAGCCACACGCCATGCGCAGAAATGTTCGTCACCTCAACTGCCGAAGTGCTGTTTCCAAGCGCTGACAAGCTCATCTCGGTGATCCTCCACCAATAATTCGATTTCTTTCAGTTGCTGCCGGTTGTATCCGTAATTTTTGGACAGCTCAAGATCTGGTTCAAGCCAGAATTTTGCCTCGCCATCACCCGATACTACATGAACATGCATGCGAGACTCCTCTCGCGAGAAGAAAAAGAAACGATATCCTTTTTCTCGGAATACTGTAGGACTCATCCATACTCCTCACACATAACGCCGCCAGCATGCGCGGCTACGTAATGGAGGCGAAGCCGCAATGTAGTAGACGTCGCCGTGCCTGGCCTTGTTATAAACCCTTTCGCTCCAACTCAGCCAACGATCTCTCAACTCCGGTAGCTAGATCAATTGACTTTTCCAGTAGTTCGAAAATGGAATCTACCGTCAACTCAATTTTCTTGCCATCTTTGTCGAGACCTGCTCGATGAACGCAGTCATGCCTCTTTTTAACGGCATGAAATAGCCATGACAGATCCTCAAATCGATGACCTAGTACATCCCTATACATCGGAACAACTTTTTTGAGATCGTGGAAAATCAGGCCTCTGAGATATGTTGAAACCGTCAGCTTTAGAGTGTCTTTCTGTTCATATATTTCACGAAGCGTGAACTTTCGATTTGCAAATTCGGGATCCGACTCGACAAGTTTTCTGGTTAGCTCCTCGGAATTGCATACGTTATGAATAAAGGCTCCAGCAAGATATCCTTCCAGCGCAGAAACGACATGCGCATGAATCATCACAAGGAAGCTAAACCGTGCACTTTGGGGCACGTCTAGCCTGAGAATTTCGCCAACACTACTCAGTTGTTCTGCTAGTAATTCAAAATGGTTTTTGTCTTCGTTCTCTGAGAACCATTCGTACTCTTCTTCGGAGAATTCATCGATCAAATCATCTATAAATTCCGGGTCACCCGGACTTCGACCGTACATTTCACATAAGTCTTGGTAGTCACTCATTGGTTAATCATCCCGAGATTAGACGATAGGATTATGGTTTATAACGCCCTTGTTTAGCGGCGCCCATGTAGCGCAGCGAAATGGGCGTCCGGTGGAGGGCCGCCAGGCCCGAAACGTACTACAACAATTTGTTAAAGGCTTTTCCGTCAGATCTCGCTAGTCACGACGACGCCAAAAATATCGCCTGTAAGACGCTCACAACTGTTAGGAACCCGCCAACGACGATCAATCTTCTGTGAGAGAGATCGATACCTTGAATCAGGATAAAGCTCCCAACGGCGCCACTGAAAAAACCTCCGCTGAACTGGGAACCACCAATTGCGAATACAAACACCAAGTAAACCACTGCCAGAAAATACAGCAATACTCGTAACGGCTTGACCTCAAAACGCTTGTAGTAAGCCTGGTCTTCTGGGGAAAGATCTTCCTTGCTCACCGGAAACTCCCTTGAGCCTTTAACGCTGAGCTTTGCGGCAATTTTGGAGCCGCGAAGCGGTGGAAAAATTGTCCGGCAACAGCGGCTGGTTAGAACGCAAATCGGCCTACATCCCCGCATTCCCTGAAAGAGATTGATTATCATACTGCCGCTCTTCCTTCGGTTTTGCTCGCCTGACCGAGATTACGCGCTTTTGCATGAGGGCCAGCTCACCTCGAAGGGTGGCAATTAAAACCCACGTCTTTTCACGATGCTTGAAAATATACATATCTCGGAGGGGGTCTGTGTTCGGGCCAGTACGCTCTATACCTTCCTTTTCGTAATCCAGCCCTTCTAGTTTCTCCCATTTACTTGGATCACCGATAGGAATTCGCACAGCATGGTGATCTTTCTCAAGCGCGGCGGTGGCCTCGCTGAACGAAATGCCTCGCTCCCTCTCCGTGCGACTGCTTTTGTTTGCGTCCCACTCCCAATGATGATGCCTAGCCTTATGAGGCATGAAGTGATGACACGTTTCTGTAGTTGGGTCATGGATTGCGGGCGGCCAGCCATTTTTATCCCATCGGCTTTCTTTCATACACCGCGTAGGCACACCGCCCGGTGTTTCCCCAAGTGGTACCAAGCCTCGAATATCCATGAGAAAGGCGCAATTTTCACAATTCTTACGCATTCGGCAACAATCCTTTCCGTCAGAATAAGCCTTGCGTTCTAACGCTTTTGTTTAGCGGCGCCCCGACAGGGGCGTCCGGTGGAGGCCCATCAGGGCCGGAACACACTGCAACTACTGGTTATGTGGATTAACGACGGAACTTATTCAATTCACTGCCCGAATACTCACTGTTGCACCTTGCACACCGGAACAGAGGACGGGGCCTGCGCCACAGCCACGCTCCAAAGCCGCCAAATAAACAGATAATTGCGAGACCGAGAGCACGACTCTGCTCAAAAACTTCCATACCTATAATCAAACCAAGCGCAAAGAAGATCATAAAGCTTGGCATTCCATCATAAGGAGATAGTGCCGGAGCTCTAGAAGAAACGTACAGAGAGTCCGGCTCAACCGTTCCTATTTTCCGCAATATCCCGCCGCATACTTTGCATTTCTTCATGACTCACACATAACGCCGAAGCACAGCGGCGACCTTGGAGTGGCGACGAAGGAGCCACGTAAAGGGCGTCCGGCGGCCATCGGCCGCGAACTGCTGCGCCTGGTTAAATGGCCTTGGGCACACGATCTGCTTGAGCCACTGTTTTGTTGAGTTGCCGAAGTTTGTTGAGAGAGACTTGAAACTGGCCATTACTCGGCAGCCGTTTACCTGTGAACTGCTCCCAAACAAGAGCTCCGGGCCCGTTATAAATTTCTTCGAATGTTCCGTCACGCAGGATCTTGATGATGATCGTATGCTGCGGCTGACTCCGAAACGCAACAGAGTTGGATTGCGTAGCCTTGATTTCAACTTCCAAGCCGGTTTCGGTGACAGCGTCATAGCCTTTGTTGGACGCTGTCTTCAACTCCAAATTGTATGCGTCGGCCACGAGACACTCACCCAAACTGCCAACCATGTGACCATCCGGGGTAAAGTGCCTGCCCGGAAACATGTCTTCCAACTCATTGACCGTGGCATAGAGCTGCTTGACCAAGGCCCGGAATTTATCGTGATCGATCATAGACATTTAACGCCCGGCTCACGCGCCGGTTTGGAGCCGCGAAGCGGCGGAAAAACGGTCGCCGTGCAGCCGATTGTTAAATTGCTGTATGGAGTCCATGCTGAATCCCACCAAAATAATCAAACTTGCGTTCGATGATATTGAAGAACTGATCATCGCCCTTTTCGTACTTTCGAAATAGTGCATAGGCAACCAGATCAGCGAGCTGAATAAGCCTTGTTGCTTCTGAATCGATAAACGCAGGAACTTCAGCCATGTTCCGCAATCTACCCCACTCGTGACCATCCACCTTGAACTCTGTTGCAAGTGCCTGGATGGGAGCTTCTTTGCTGCTTTTGTCGAATAGAATCAAACCTCTTTGCGTGTTCTGAAAGTGAACATGCTCTCTAGCTAAGAAGTGATCAAATCGGGTAACTATCTGCTGAAAGGTATAGTGAACTGGATCGTCGGGTGAGATCGCCCCCTTTCTTACGACAGAAGCAAAGATTCTGTACTTCCTGCCATCGATTAAGCGAAGGGCATTCTTGATAGCCTCTAACCGGTCTTCCTTTTCAAATTTTCGCCAAAATTTTCGCCCAGCAAACATCGGGGCACCGTGGAGTTCGACAGAATCCGGATCTTGCGGATTGAATGTTTCCGCAATTTTGTCCAATTCAAGAGAAAGCCAGTGCGCAGAACGCTCAAAAACACTCACACCAGCAAGCACAAAGTGCTCCTGATCTGGGCCCCCGGGCGTGCCAGACTCATCGGCGTATAGCAAAAACATCAATAACTCCCTGAATAACAAGCGAGAGTAGATGTTAGGAGAAGGGAGGGAAAAAGGAAAGGCGGCGGAAAGAGCACAATGCTCAGCGCACCGCAGTAAGGCAGCCCGCCATAGATTGTTTCCAACCGCAGCTCAATTTTATCCATACGCCACGGGTTCTGCAATAATAAATTTAACGCCAGCGCACAACGGCGCCCTTGGAATGGAGGCGCAGCCGCAATGTAAAGGGCGTCCGGCGGCCACCGGCCTCGTATTGATGCGCCTTGTTATAGCTTGGGTTTGAGGGCATGGTCCACAGCCTCTTTTAACCAACATATACCGAAAGCTAACACACCACACACAGCGATTGCTTGGGCGTAGATCATCAACGCATCGGAAAAACCGTGAAACTGGATGAAGCCAGCGACTCCAGATTTTCCGATTACCTCTCCGGATTCGCTGTACTCCCTTACCGGACCGACAGTGACAAACAGAAAATAGGTCCAAGGCAAGGCCAGACCGACAATAAGGCTTGTGAGGAGTTTCGATTTCAAGCTACCAAGTTTCCCTTTGGTTTGTGGCTATAACGCCTTGGGTAAGCTGCCGGGACGGAGCGCAGCGTAGTACCGGTCAGCTTCACCCGCTTGTTATGGGTTGATAGCGCCATAGTAGAACTCATAAGGTCCATCTTTGCGAAATCCCATGCGCTTGTAGAACTCAGCTGCGCCTGAAGCCTTGTGGGCGACCAACCACGCACCGCCATTCATGCTTTCTACCAAAGCTCGAGCTACGCCCTGTTTTCTACTTGGCTCAGCAACAAATAGCTCTTGGATGCATGTAAGCTGACCCGAATGCCACGGATAGGAAAAGGAAAAAATTGCTCCGGTTATCTCGTTGTTATCTTCGGAGACAAAACAACCCTCCGGGTCGATTCCCCAAAACCGATGCAAATAAGCAGATGCATTGGCCAATTCCCAGGATTCGTTATATGGCGGGGCTGAATAGGCCTGACAAAAGATCCTCGCAGCTTGCTCGATATCTTCTACCTCACAGCTCCTTATTTGCATGTTGCTCCTTCCTTAGATACCCATAACGCCCGGGCTCAGGGGCGTGAAGCGAAGCGGAGCGTCCCTTGGAGCCCATTGTTAGGCCACGCCCCTCTCTTTTAGCCATATATCTCTATGTCTTCGCTTTCTGTTTTGTTTGCTTTCTTCATAATCAAAGCTTTTCAAGAATTGATCTTTTGCCGCTTCAATTTTTCTTATCTTAGCATCCAACTCGACAACGCCGCGTCTGTGTTTTTCCTGGTTAATAAACTCATTTTTGCTTTTAAAAATATTATCAATTTCACCGGCGATAGAGCTAATAATGTTTCGTAACTCGTCAAGTTTCTTTTGCAACTCCTTTTTCTGATGACCTGATTTTTTTAGCTCATACATTTTTGACCGATCTTTTTTAACCTTATTTATTTTGGAGAATAGATCTCCGATTCCCTCTTTAACTTGTCCTATAGCGCGATGCAGTTCATGTTGCTCTTTTTTTAAATCTCCAATTTTTCTTTTTGCATCTTGGACATCTTCATAAGCAGAATCACGATGGTATTTATATGAATCAAGGTCGCCGAAGCTCTGCCCAAACAAAGAATGTTTTGGTAGCTTCTTTCCTGCATTCCCGAAAAGCCAAGGTGTCCTGTCGGATTTTGCGTACCAAGAGGCAATTCTATCCTTGTAATCTTTGAGCTCGCTGTATGCGCTGTTTTTTTCATCGAACGCTGCAGACAAAGAGGATTTAATTACCGATAGATCATCATAAAGCCCCTTCTTCTTTGAAAAAAGAACTTCTTTTTCTGCATCCCCTTCATGAGGACCAAATACAAACTCGACGAACTCAGCTAGAGAATTGCACCGTGGGTCTTCCCATGTGCATTCTTTCCACCAATAAGAAATCGTTTTACCCGTTTGGGCATTGTAGACCCAAGGTGCTCCATCAGGATCGTTTGCGATAACAACACAATTCCTTTCGTCGACCTGGCGCCAAAATTCTTCGTCCTCCTGCAGCAAACGAAACCAGCGATCAGTTTCTTTTGGAATTTGCTCTAAGGAATGAAGAACGATCTGACTGCCTAAAACGCCTCCGCCAAAAACATTGAAATACGACTCAAGCTCGGATGTACGGGGAACTGTCTCTGGCCAAGGAGTATCTTTGGGCTGTTGAACCTTAAATAGAAAAGCTGGCTCGGGCGCGGCAAGGCCATTTTCATTGCCTTCATAATGCGCCGCGATTAGCTTCAATTTCTCTAACCAATCCAAGGTATCTCCTTGCGCTTAACGCTTTTGTTCAGCGGCAGCCTTGGCAGAGCGAAGCGGCGACAAGGCTGTCCGGTGGAGGGCCGTCAGGCCCGTAACGAACTGGAACTATTGGTTAGGCTTGGTCTCTCTGGGATTAGGTGTTGACGGCAAGACTAGCGGAACTGCAAACCGCAAACGAGAGACTGAAGAATTAGCCGCCTCAGATTGACCCTGCGACCCCAAGCCCACAATTCCAGTAAAAACACCGATTCCACCTTTTGTCTGCGTGCCTTCTGTAACCGTAACCGCCACGTCAAAATCTACGGTCTCAATCGTAGCTCCATTTTTCGCGTCCTTACGAGAACTTGCGTTATTCGAATTGTGGATTTGGCGCTCTGGATTAATTCTTGCCCCATTCTCATCAGCGTATCGTTTTGCTTCGTTTACGCCATCGATTATTTGCTTTAGTGATTCAGAAACGAAATCCTTCAACTCCATATGGACACTCCCTTTAATCCTGCCTAACGCCAGCCAGCATGCGCGGCTACGAAATGGAGGCGAAGCCGCAATGTAGTAGGCGTCGCCGTGCCTGGCCTTGTTAACCATACTTGATGGTTAGCAAAATTGCCGAGTGAAGTGGACCCCAAATTTTGGACAGGTGCCTAAGCTCTGATTCATCATCTCCACGAGGAGGAGAATCATGAGCAAGAAACGCAAGCAATACAGCGCATCATTCAAGTCCAAAGTTGCTCTGGCCGCCCTCAAGGGTG
>NZ_JACDWW010000085.1:0-162483 GCF_016464145.1 Marinobacter sp. bablab_jr008 | reverse complement strand
TATCAACCAATATCGGACCATCGGTTGCTCCCGCTCTTTGCTTCCTGACCTCAAAGTCAGAATCTCACCCAGTTATCGCCTCTTGTTGGCGCAGAGGTGGGCTTGACGGGTATATTGGCGAGCGAAGTCACTGATTCAGGTGTTTGAGACAACTTCATTGCCGGGAGCATCAGCCGCGGTGTTGAAATCCATTTCGATGTACGTGGTCAAATCATGGCCGGCAACATCCTCGGTCTTGGTACCAATGCTGATACGAGATTCACGAGCAGAGAAGCCTGTTTTCCAGTCGCTTTCACCTTCATTGGCCGCCTTGGCAAGCGTCCGGGGCAAACCAATGGAGTAACCGTTGCTGATTCCATTACCGTTGGATCCGAAAATCACATCGGCCTTGATGAACCCGCCAAATGAAATCGTGGTGTCACCAATCTTGATGCCTTTGCCATCACGCAACAGATAACGGCTATCGTCCCGCGTTTCAGGGGCAGTCGACACAGCACCTTCCAGCTTTCCTTCCAGAACCTGGATGCGCTCACGCAGCTCTTCCAGTTCTGTGTTGCTCTGCGCCTGGGCAGTTACCGAGCCAAGCATCAGCAGAGGTGCACCAGCCAGGGCTACGGCACGGACCAGCGGATGGGTGGCAAAACGGGTTGTTGTTGTCATCTTGAAAAACCTCGCATCGGAGTTGGTTAGCGTCTTTATTGTTAAATCTACGGGACTGGCACATACCTTCCCGCAATAATTCCGCACAGCGGAACTATTGGTTGTTTGCATTTCATTATGCAGCACCATCTTCCACGCATCCGAATATAGATGAAGATTTTTATATCAACAAGTCCATTTATCTTTTTGCACGTCTACAACGGCGCATTTTTTTGACAGTTGATTCCGTTAGCATTGACATCCACCGTTTGGTTGATGGATCATGGAGCAATTCTGCTATGCGGTATACATTTTCGCTAAGAGCACGGTGAGGGTTACCTATGAACATGAATTACACAGCCGAGGAATTGGCTTTCCGCGACGAAGTTCGCGCATTTCTGAATGCCAAGCTGCCTGCGGACATCGCAGCTAAGGTGAAAGGCTTTCGCAAGCTGAGCAAGGAAGACCACCAGCGGTGGCAAAAAATTCTCAGCGAGCAAGGCTGGTACGCCACGCACTGGCCGGAACAGTACGGGGGTGTCAGCTGGACACCGGTCCAGAAGCACATCTGGGATGAAGAGTCCTGCCGTTACGGCGTGCCCCGCTCCATTCCCTTCGGCGTAAATATGGTGGCTCCGGTCATCATCAAGTTCGGCTCCGAAGAACAGAAGCAGCAATACCTCCCCCGGATTCTGAGCGGCGAAGACTGGTGGTGTCAGGGTTATTCCGAGCCAGGCGCGGGTTCTGACCTGGCTTCCCTGAAAACACGGGCTGTACGCGAAGGCGACCATTACATCGTTAGTGGCCAGAAGACCTGGACCACGCTGGGCCAGCACGCCAACATGATCTTCTGCCTGGTTCGCACCAACACAGAAGTGAAGGCGCAGGAAGGCATCTCATTCCTGTTGATCGACATGAATACCCCGGGCATCACCGTTCGTCCGATCATCACTCTGGACGGCGAGCACGAAGTTAATGAAGTCTTCTTTGAAGACGTGAAGGTTCCGGCCGAAAACCTGGTAGGTGAAGAAAATAAAGGCTGGACCTATGCCAAGTACCTGCTCACCTACGAGCGCACCGGCCTGGCCGGCATCGGCCTGTCCAAGGCAGCGCTGACACACCTCAAGCAGCTGGCCAGCCGTCGGGTGAAGAACGGCAAACCCCTGATTCAGGATCCGACCTTCAGCCAACGTATCGCGCAGGTCGAAATCGACCTGATGGCAGCAGCGATCAGCAACCTGAGAATTGTTGCCTCGGTAGAGGGCGGCGGCGTTCCGGGAGCGGAAAGTTCCATGCTGAAAGTGCGCGGCACCGAGATTCGCCAGGCCATCAACGACTTGGCACGCCGGGCGATCGGGCCTTACGCCATTCCGTTTGTTGAAGAAGAGATGGACCAGGCCTATGACGGCGAATTCCTGTCTGACCCGGATGCTGCTCCTCTGGCTGCCCATTACTTCAACAACCGCAAGCTGTCTATTTTCGGTGGATCAAACGAGATCCAGAAGAACATCGTTTCGAAAATGATTCTGGGACTTTAAGGAGGCGACCATGGATTTCCGACTCAACGAAGAGCAGCAAATGCTGCAGGACACCGTGGCTCGTCTGGTTCGCGGTGAATACAGCTTTGAAAAGCGGCTGGAATACAGCGAAACCGAACTTGGCTTCAGTGAAAGTTTCTGGAAGCAACTGGGCGAACTGGGCCTGATGGCTGTGCCATTCCCCGAGGAACTTGGCGGCTTTGGCGGCACCGGTGTTGAAGTTCAAAGCGTGATGACCGAGCTGGGCCGCGGCCTGTGCATCGAGCCGTACCTTCAGTCTGTGGTTCTGGGCGGCGGGCTGATTAGCCAGGCCGGCAATGAACAGCAGAAAGAACAGTGGCTGGCGGGCATTGCAACAGGCGAAACCCAGCTTGCCGTTGGCCTGCAGGAGCCCCAGAGCTTCTACAACACAAATGACGTAGAAACCACCGCCGAGAAAACCGACAGCGGCTATGTTCTTAACGGCCGCAAAGCGGTCGTAATCGGTGGTCATAGTGCCGACCTGCTGGTGGTTTCTGCTCGCACCTCTGGCAGCAGCCGTGATGCCTCTGGCATCAGCTTGTTTGTCATCGACGCCAACGCTGATGGCCTGGAGCGTCGCAGCTACCCGACTATTGACGGCGCCAAGGGCTGCGACCTGCTCCTGAACAATGTCAAGGTGGGTGCAGACGCTCTGCTGGGAAGCGAAGGCGAAGCGGCCGATGCTATTGAATACCAGGTTGGCCGTGCCATTTCCGCTCTGTGTGGTGAGGCGGTCGGCGTTATGGAAGTCGCCTGTGACCTGACCCTGGACTACCTCAAGCAGCGCAAGCAGTTTGGCGTGCCCATCGGTAAGTTCCAGGTACTTCAGCACCGGATGGCTGACATGATGTCCGAACTGGAGCAGGCTCGTTCAATGGCCATCCTTGCCGCCAGTGTGGCTGATGAGCCTCAGAGCGACGAGCGCCGTCGGGTAATTGCGGCCGCTAAAAACGTAATTAGTCGCAGCGCCCAGTTTATTTCCGAAAAGGGCGTTCAGTCACACGGCGGTATCGGCATGACCTGGGAATACAACTTTGCCCACTACGCCAAGCGCCTGGTGATGATCAACCACCAGCTGGGCGATGATGACTTCCATCTTGAGCGCTATGCCGCTCTGCTGGAAGCCAACTGATACTGAATCAGTGAACCTTGGGTCTGCCTCCACATTCAGTCAGGACCCTCTTTCGGGGTGGCCTATGCCACCCCTTTTTTATGCCTGGAATAACCTTGAGTAATAAATCTCTACGGAGGAACAATCATGACAAAAAACCATCCGGACGAAATGCAGGCTGATCTGAGAAAAGCCGAATGGAAAATAAGAACCGAACTGGCTGCCGCCTATAGACTGGTAGCCCTGTTTGGCTGGGACGACCTGGTGTTCACCCATCTGTCGGCCCGGGTGCCCGGCCCTGATCATCACTTTCTGATCAACCCCTACGGATTGCTGTTCCATGAAATGACTGCCTCATCCCTGGTGAAAGTCGACCAGAATGGCGAAGTCGTGGAAGCCGGCGGGCTGCGCAGGGTTAACCCGGCGGGGTTTACCATCCACAGCGCCGTACATATGGGGCGTGAAGATGCAGGAGCCGTCATGCACCTGCATGCAGCAGATGGTGTTGCAGTATCAGCCCACCGTGATGGCCTCCAGCCCCTGAGCCAGACCGCCATGCTGTGCCTTGAGCACCTGAGTTACCACGAATATGAAGGCGTAGCGCTCAACCTTGATGAGAGGGAGCGCCTGATCCGGGATCTGGGTAACAAATCCATGATGATCTTGCGAAACCACGGCATTCTGACCGTGGGCCACGATGTGCCCGAAACCTTCACTTACCTCTACTTCCTGATGAAGGCCTGCGAGATACAGGTAAAAGCGCAGAGTTGTGGCCCGGTATACATGCCAACCCAACAGGCTATCGACACCACGGCGGATCAATCAGGCTCACTCGGCAAGGCAGCAAAGCTTACCTGGCCCGCCCTTCTGAGACTGCTTGATGCCAGGTCTCCTGGCTACAACGTTTGAGCCCTTCATCAATCCACTATCAGGAAGGTCCTATGATTACTGTTGATATTAATGAACTGGCAGCCTATCAGGGCATGCTGATTGGCCACAGCCCCTGGGTAACCGTGAGCCAGGCCATGATAAACGCCTTTGCCGAAACCACCGGCGACCATCAGTGGATCCATGTGGATGTCGACCGGGCCAGCCGGGAGTCACCCTGGAAGAGCCCGGTAGCCCATGGCTACCTGACGGCATCACTGATCCCCAAGCTCAACAGCGAGGTCATCAAGGTGACCGGTACTTCAGCCACCATCAACTATGGCCTGAACAAGCTGCGTTTTCCGGCGGCGGTGAAGGCTGGCTCGGATATCCGGTCCCGGGTTGAGCTGGCATCCCTGAAGCAGGTGGATGATCACCGCCTGCTGGCCACCTACCAGACCGTGGTGGAAATAAGGAACGAAGACAAGCCAGCCTGCGTACTGGAAAATCTGGCCATGTACGTGGTCTGAGCCTTCCGGTCAGTGCAAAAAGGCGGCAAGCCCTGAGAGTGGGGGGGGGCCGCCTTCCTAACTTCCAGTGTTGTGCAGGCTACTTCTGCCACTCCTGCTCCTGAAGTGTCCGCCACATCAGCTTTCCGGTCGGTGATTTTGGCAACTCATCAACAAATTCAATGATGGTTGGTACCTTGTAGGCCGCCATTTGCTCCTTACACCAACTGATGATGTCATCCTTGGTTGTTGTGTTTTCAGCCTCAGGCGTTAGTACAATACAAGCCTTGACCGTTTCACCACGCTTGGGGTCCGGGGCAGAAATAATGCAAACTTCGTGGATGGATGGGTGACGGTACATCAACCCTTCTACCTCAGACGGCCAGACCTTGAAGCCAGACGCGTTGATCATGCGTTTGACCCGATCCACCATGAAAAAGTAACCATCTTCATCGTAGTAACCCAGATCGCCGGTGCGGAAGAAACGCTTACCATCGATTTCGACGAACGAGGCCTCGGTATCCACGGGTCGATTCCAGTAGCCCAGAGTGACCTGAGGCCCGCAGGACACGATCTCGCCGGTTTCTCCCACGCCTTTTTCTTCAAGTGTGTCGACATCGATAATCCGGCTGTCAACATCAAATACCGGAATCCCCAGGCATTGCGGTTTAGGGTTGTTACCGGGGTTGATGTGGGTAGCTGCCATGGTTTCAGACAAACCGTATCCTTCGATGTAATCAAGGCCTGTCAGCTTTTTGAGCTTTTCCGCCACCGCAACAGGCATCGCGGCACCACCACCCCCGATCATGTTCAGGCTGCTGATGTCGTAGTTACCCAGCTCCGGGTTTGACAGAAAATCCACCGCCATAGTGACGATATTGGTCCAGCCGGTGACCTTGTAGCGCTCAATCAGGCGCGCCGCGGTGGTTCTGTCCCAACGGGTCATGATGACGGAAGTGGCACCCGAGAAGATGGGGCCGTTCATGGAGCCCGTCATACCAGTTACATGGAAGAATGGCAGCGTGGAAAGCTGCACACCATCGGGCGTAGACAGGTTCCAGAATACCCGGTGCACGGCTGTCGCCATTACCGACCGGTGAGTGTGCATGCAGCCCTTGGGTGCCCCGGTGGTACCGGAGCTGTACGGAATAACGGCAAGGTCATCCGGGCCGGCAGTATGTTCACCGGGCTTGTGTCCGGCTTCCAGGGCCGCCTCCCAGGTAACCACTCCCGGTATATCTCTGGACCACGCGGGCGCAGCAACTTCAGCCGGCAACGTCAGGTCGGTTTCCGGGTTAATGTAGGTGTTGTAAGACGCAACAATCACTTGTTCCAGGTTGGTCTCACCAATCAACGGCGCGATGAAGCCCGCCAGTTCCTGGCCCGCCATGCACACCGTGGAGCCAGTATCCGAAATATAATGCTCAAGCTCCGCCGCGCGGTTCATGGGATTCACAGGAATAACCACGGCATCGGCCCGCAGGATGGCATAGTAGGAGATCACATACTGCGGGGAGTTCTGCATATAAAGCAGGACCCGGTCACCCTTCTTGACCCCCTGGGCCTGCAGGTAACCCGCCATAGTATCGACTTCTCGCTTAAGCCGGGCATAGGTCATGGGCGCATCGTAGAAAACGATGGCATTGTGGTCCGGATAGCGCAGTGCCGAGACTTCCAGGTTGGTGTACAGACTGGTTTTCGGCAGGGTCATGGTTTTGGGCAGATCTTTTGGCCAAACCTTGTAGTGGCGTGTAAACATATTCTTGTTCTCCCCCTGGGTTAATTCAGTCAACCGCTTGAGCGGACAAATCAAAATAATCAACAGCCCCGGGCAAGGGCTCGTCATGGCGTAACGGTGAAATGGCAACGGCTTTTTCACGAAGTACGGTCACATCCGCATCCGGCTCCACAATGTGGCGTGAGCTCCGGTCAAAACCAAGCCACCAGTAAGGCAGGCTGCGCGCATCACGGCCAGCGACCAGTGTTGGCTTCTGGATAGAGCCGTTGGACTGCCGACACCATCGGGCTGCGGTAATATCGGCCGCTTCACAGGCTGGAAAGTTCACATTCCACGCCAGAACCTGGCCGGAGCGGTAAAGTCTGCGAATGACAGCTTCAGCAAAGGTTTCCACCGGCGACCAGCGGACGTCGTCCCGGTTCAGGTAAGCCTGGCTCAGCGCAATGGCCGGAATGTTCATGTGGTGTGCACTCAGTACCGCACCAACGGTACCGGAGTACTGGACCGAATCACTGATGTTCGCACCACAATTCACACCGGATAGCACCAGGTCTGGCGGTGTTTCCCCGAACCACTCGGCCAGGGAATACAACACGCAATCGGCCGGCGTGCCAGACACCGAATAACGATTAGCCCCAACCTGATAAACCCGTAACGGACTGTGAATGGATATGCTCTGGCCAGCTCCGCTGCGATCATGTTCCGGCGCCACAACCCAAACCTCATCGGCCAACCGCCGGGCAATGGTTTCAAGGATCGCGATACCCGGCGCATTGATGCCGTCATCGTTGGTAATCAGAATTCGATTGGCAATCTTTCCGTGCATCATCGCTTCTCCGCTCATGGCTTCCGACCTTCACAAGCGATTTGCCAGCCAATATCCGCCAGCAGGCTGGCACGCTTGCCAACCTCCAGCGCATTGGCGTTGGCAGCATTGCCATCCAGAGCCCGCTTGTAAACGCCCTGAAGAATGGCCGCCAGCCGGAATAATGAGAACGACAGGAACACGTGCCAGTCATCGATACCGTCCCGGCCGGTTTGCGCGCAGTACCGTGCAATCGTTTCCTGCTCGCTTGGTATACCGAGCTCCTGCAGATCTTCGCCATTCAGGCCACGCATACCGGGCATATCAGCAGGCAGGTGGTATGGCAGGCAGTAATAGGCAAGGTCTGCCAGCGGATGCCCGAGAGTCGACAGCTCCCAATCCAGGATCGCGATTACTTCCGGGCGATCCGGTGCCAGCATCAGGTTGCCAAACCGGTAGTCACCGTGAGCAATTGAAGTCTCGTCCCTGGCCGGGAGGTTCTCCGGCAGCCAGGACATCAGCTTGTCCATGGCCGGCAGGTCATCCGTCCGGGATGCGAGATATTGCTTGCTCCAGCGAGCCACCTGACGGGACACATAACCCTCCGGGCGGCCGTAATCTGCCAGGCCAATAGCGTTGACATCCACAGAGTGCAAAGCTGCCAGCGTGTCGATGGCTGAGTGATGAGCCCTCATTCGCTCTTCACGCTCCAGCTCTTTGAGTGCTGAATGGGAGTGAATCCTGCCTTCCAGAAAATCCATCACGTAGAAGGGAGTGCCAATGACCTCACTGTCTTCACACAGTTCGCGAGCATTGGGTACCGGAACGGACGTGTGTTCAGCGAGCGCGCGCATAACGCGGTATTCCCGCTCCACCATGTGAGCCGAAGGCAGCGTCTTTCCCGGGGGCTTCTTCCGCAGTACATAACGCCTGTTGCCGGTATCCAGCAGAAAGGTGGGATTGGATTGCCCGCCCTGAAACTGCTTCACGTCCATCTGGTTACCGAATTCCGGCAATGCCTGCTGAAGCCAGTTGAGCAGGCGGGCTTCATCGAATTTGTGGGCTGGCAGAACCGCTACCAGCTCTGGAGTCATGCTCATGATTATCTCTTGTCGTTATGTTCTGGCTACCCCTGGCGCCAGACAGGTGCCCGGCGGCAGGGGTGTTCCGGTTTCCCGGTATCAGCAGATGGTTTCACCACCGTCGGCAACAATCACCTGCCCGGTAATGTAGGCACTGGCCGGGGTCGCCAGGAAAACAGCCAGGCCGGCAATATCGATCGGATCACCGATGCGCCGAAGCGGGGTTTTGTCTTCTGCCCGCTTTACGCGAACCGGGTCCTCCCAAAGCGCTTTGGCAAAATCGGTCTTGATCAGGCCCGGCGCAATGCTGTTCACACGGATACCCTTCGGCCCCCACTCAACGGCCAGGTTGCGCGCCAGGGCAGCTTCTGCCGCCTTGGACACACCGTAAGTGCCGATAGTGGTGTTGCCGCGAATACCGGCAATACTGGACAGCAGCACCACAGAACCTGAGCCCTTTTCGGCCATCTGTGGCAGCACCATATTGGTGAGCCAGAAGGTTCCCTTGACGTTGGTGTCCATGATCTTGTCCCAGGCGTCGTCGGTCATTTCCGCGGTCGGACCATACACCGGGTTGGTCGCGGCGTTGCAAACCAGAACGTCGATGGTGCCCCAGGCTTCGTTAGTTTTGTCGACCAGGTTTTGCAGGTCCTCCTTCTTACCGACGTGGCAAGCGATGGCCATGGCATCAAAGCCCTGGGCCCGCATTTCACTGGCAACCTGCTCACAGGCTTCAGCCTTACGGCTGGAGATCACAACCCGGGCGCCACAGCGGGCCATTTCTTCGGCAATGGCCCGGCCAATGCCCTTGGTGGACCCTGTGATAACAGCCACTTTCCCGGTCATATCAAATAATGGATTAGTCATTTCCGAATCCTTATTACTCTGGGTAACAGCTGTTTCAGCGGTACCGACGCAATTCAAGTTTGGCGACGGAATCCAGGTGAACCTCATCCGGGCCGTCTGCCAGGCGCAGGGTACGGACTTTCGCCCAGGCCGACGCCAGGAAGGTGTCCTGGCTGACGCCAGCACCACCGTGCACCTGTATTGCGCGGTCGATGACCTTCAGGGCCATGCTCGGGGCAATCACCTTGATCATGGCAATTTCCTGACGGGCCACTTTGTTGCCTACGGTATCCATCATATGGGCAGCCTTGAGGGTCATCAGGCGAGCTTGCTCGATGTCGATGCGACTACGGGCAATGTCTTTCCGGATGGAATCAAATTCGGACAGCGGGCGACCAAAGGCCTCACGGGCATTCGCGCGCTTGCACATCAGCTCCAGCGCACGCTCGGCGACACCGATGGTGCGCATGCAATGGTGGATACGGCCCGGCCCGAGGCGCCCTTGGGCGATTTCAAAGCCGCGACCTTCACCCAGCAGGATATTACTGACCGGTACACGCACGTTGTCGTAGTGAATCTCGGCGTGGCCGTGCGGCGCATGGTCATAACCGAATACCGTCAGCGGGCGAATCATTTTCACCCCGGGTGCATCCAGTGGCACCAGAATCATCGACTGCTGCTGGTGCTTGGGAGCGGTGGGATCGGTTTTGCCCATAACGATGGCAATCTTGCTGGTGGTGGTCATGGCACCTGAAGACCACCACTTACGACCGTTGATAACGTACTCGTCACCGTCCCGACGGATCTCGCAAGCAATGTTGGTTGCGTCAGAGGAAGCGACGTCCGGCTCTGTCATGGAAAAGCAGGAACGGATTTTTCCATCCAGAAGCGGCTTCAGCCACTGCTCCTGCTGCTCCGCGTTACCGTAACGGGCAATGGTTTCCATGTTGCCGGTGTCCGGCGCGGAGCAGTTGAATACTTCGGGAGCCATCTCGGAACGGCCCATAATCTCGCACAGATGTGCGTACTCGAAGTTTGTCAGCCCGGCACCCAGATCACTTTCTGGCAGGAACAGGTTCCACAGCCCGGCAGCCTTCGCTTTTTCTTTCAGCCCTTCAATGATCGGAACCGGTGCCCAGCGGTTCTCCGCGGTTGCCACCTGATGGTGATGCTTTTCTTCATTCGGGTAGATATAGGCATTCATGAACTCGGTTAATTCGGCCTGCAGTTTCTTGGCCTTGTCAGACAGCTCGAACATATCCGTTTCCTCTCTGTTCAGTTATTTGCGACTGCTACTAACGCCGGCAATCGCGTTAGCAGGCATTCAGACGGGAACGCCTTCAGGTTTCTCACTACCAGAACGAATCCGGAAAGTGCCCTCACCGATTGCAAGCAGGTTGCCCAGCTCGTCGTGAACTTCACCGGTACTGTTAAAAATCCTGCTTCCACCCGCGCGCTTACGACCGGTCACCCGGATTACGCCCCCGGTGCACTGCCCGGTAAACGTGGTGGTCAGCGAAAGCGTAATGGCTTTGCGCATGCGCCCGGGGTAGGGGCAGTAGGTGCCGGCTTCGGCCATGGCAATATCCAGCAGGGAGGTCAGTACTCCACCATGGATCACACCACCCAGATTCAGGTGATCCGCCTGGATTTCCAGCTCGATCACGGCTTCATTTTCTTCCCACGATACCTGCCGGTAGCCCAGCATGTTGTGAAAACCCGGCAAGTCTTTGCCACCGGTAATGTGCAGACTACTGTTGTTCATCAGACTTTCATTCCAGGCAGGTTGAGGGACGCTGTGTTGCCGCCATCAACGGCCAGGGCCTGACCGGTAATGTAACTGGCATCGTCACTGGCGAGAAAAAGGATGGCGGCAGCAATTTCCGCGGGATCGCCATAACGGCGCAACTCACAACGGGAGCCGAGCTTGTGGGCCTTTTCGTGTGCCCGGGCATAGTCAAAGACTGTCTGAGTCATACCGGTTTCAACCAGCCCGGGACAAACTGCGTTTACCCGCACGTTGTCCAGCCCCAGGTCACAGGCTGCGGTCATGGTCAGGTTGATCACGCCGGCCTTTGATGCGCTGTAGGCATTGCCTCCAGCCCCCGAACGAATACCGGCAACCGATGCGGTATTGACAATGCTGCCCTTCTTGCGGGCCTGCATGTGAGGTGCAACGTGCTTTATCGTCAGCATGGTTCCCAGCAGGTTTACAGCGAGCACTTTCTCCCACTCGTCACGACTGTTCTCGGTGACCGGCGGATGGGCTCCGGAAATACTGGCGATACCGGCGATATTGCACAGCACATCAATCTGGCCAAAGGTTTTCATGGTTTCGGCTACCAGGGCAGTTACCGCAGCCTCATCCGCAACATCTGCCACCCGACGCAGCACAGATACACCATCGGCCATCTGATTCTCGGTTTCGAGCAAGCCGCCCTCGGCGACATCAACAAGCACAACGGATGCCCCTTCGCGACCCAGCCTGAGTGCGGTTGCCCGCCCGATACCACTTCCGGCCCCGGTGACGATTGCCACTCGCTGAACAAATCGCCCCATGAAATTCTCCCTCGCTAACATGATTTATTTTTGTGTGTTCTATTTTGCTTTCCAGATAATTTGTCACGCACAACGGTTATGAGTCAATATAATTGGAAGTTAATTTCATCTAGCAAAACTACAACATCAAAGGATGACAAAATGAAAACGCAATTTGACGAAATGCCCGTATACGCTCCCACTGACTCCGGCGAAGCCATGGAGGCCATCGGTTTTCGTATTCAGGCCTTTGCCAGCGGACAAGGCGACAAGACCGCGATCATCGACGAAAAGGGAGCGCTCAGCTGGGCCGGTCTGCTGCATGAGGTCAACCGCATTGCCAACAAGCTGCGACAAACCGGCCTTAAAAAAGGCGACTGCGTTGCGGCCTTGTCGGAAAACAGCAGGGAAATGGTGGCCCTCTATCTGGGAACCCTGGTGGCGGGTGGCTGCATGGTGCCGCTTTCCGGTATGGCCAGCGGCGAATCCCTGGCTCTGATGATTCGTGACTGCGGCTCCAGGTTCCTGTTCGTTTCCCGTAAAAACCTCGATATCTGGGCCGAAGCCAGCCTCAGGGCCGGCCTGAATCACGATGAGGTGATCGGGCTGGACAACGATGCTGCCGGACAGCATTTAAAGGACTGGCTGGGCTCGATTCCCGCCGAGCCAGACCCGGCGCCGGTAACACTGAACGATCCGTTCAACATCATTTACAGTTCAGGCACGACCGGAACTCCCAAGGGCATACTCCACGACTACCGGTTCCGCCAGCGGCAAATGGTCAGGATGAGCCGGTTCGGGCTCAACGGTGAAGCCGTTAACCTTGTATCGACACCAATGTACTCCAACACCACCCTGGTATCGGTGCTACCGACCATTTTCTATGGCGGCACCCTCGTGCTGATGGCCAAGTTTGATGCCCGTCGCTTCCTTGAACTGGCAGAACAGCACAAAGTCACTCACGCCATGCTGGTGCCCGTGCAGTTTGAGCGCATATTGGCGGTTCCGGACTTCGACCAGTTTGACCTTTCAAGCTTCAAGCTCAAGCTCTGTACCAGTGCGCCGCTCCGGGCCCATGTGATCGCCGAAACCATGAAACGCTGGCCAGGCAATATCCGGGAGGTCTATGGCCTCACAGAAGGCGGCATTTCCACCAGCCTCGACTGCGCTGCCTATCCGGACAAATGGGATACCGTCGGAGTGCCCACCGAAGGGGCTGAAGTAAGGGTGGTCAGCGAAGATGGCAAGGAGCTGCCTCAGGGTGAGATCGGCGAGATTGTCGGGCGCGCGATTTCCATGATGCGGGGTTACGTAAACCGCCCGGAGCAGACCAGGGAGATGCTGTGGCAAAGCCCCGATGGACTTGCCTTTTATCGCAGCGGCGATATGGGCCGCATTGACGAAGACGGCTTTGTTCATATTCTCGACCGCAGGAAAGACATGATTATTTCCGGCGGTTTCAACATCTACGCCGTAGACCTGGAAAAAGTCGTCCTCAGCCATCCTGCGGTATCCGATGCTGCGGTTATCGGCATACCCAGCAGCCAATGGGGCGAAACTCCCCTCGCTCTGGTGGTAAAGAAATCCGGATGCCAGGAAACAGAAGAGGAAATCCGGGACTGGGCCAACCAGCATCTGGGCAAGACCCAGCGCCTCAGTGCCGTAGAGTTCCGGCAGGAACTGCCTCGCTCTACCATTGGCAAGGTCTTGAAGCGGGAGCTAAGAACGCCTTACTGGGATAACAGCGCCGGTTAACGGCGCTGCATGCGACTCAAAGCATTACGGCAGTCGTCGGAACGCAAGCGCTCACTGAACACACCGCGCTCCCGCTCCAATGCCTGCTGCACCTGGTCGCGCCATGGCGCCTTCATTAAACGCTTGCTGGCCCGCAATGCCTCTCGGGGCTTTTCTCCCAGCCTGCCCGCCAGGGCCAGGGCCGAATCCACAGCCTGTCCATCATCTACCACCCGGCTTACCAGGCCACATTCACCGGCCTGGGTGCCATCCAGGGTTTCACCAAGCAACAGCAATTCAGCAGCCATCCGGGAGCCAAGGTGCAATGGCATGGTCACAGTTGAAGCAGCCTCCGGCACCAATCCCAAATCGACAAAGGCAGTTTTGAACCTGGCCGAGCGCCCCGCAAATACGCTGTCGCAATGGAGCAACATAGTGGTGCCAATACCAATCGCCAACCCTTCCACCGCCGCTATCACCGGAGTATCACACGCCATCAATTCTTCAATGAATGCAAGGCCGGCAGAGGGTTTCGGGTTTTCGTCCGTAGCCCGCGCCCGGAAATCATCAAGATCGTTGCCGGCGGTAAACACACCTTCAGCACCCGAGATGACGATGGCATGCACATGCTGGTCAGAACTTGCCTCCCGCACATAACCTGCCAGCTGCTCATACATGTTTCGGTTCAGGGCGTTCTTTTTATCCGGACGATCTATGACAAGATGGATCGTTTTTTCTTGGCTATATTTCTTGATCATGTACATCTCCTGGGTGTCGCCCTCCCCCTCTGAAACAGGAGAAAAACGTCCTATTGCAAATGGCAAATCTTGTGATAAAGTCGAACAACAAAAGTTCACGGTGCAGTCTTATATTCTGCACTGCGAAACACGAGCAATGCAACTATAACAAATACTGGAGCAAACTTATGAGCTTCCTTGCCACATTCAGAAAAAACCTTACTACCTATGCATCCGCGTTAACACTGGGTGTATCCGCTGTTATCGCCAGCGCACCTGTATACGCTGAAAAAACCTACACCTGGAAGGTTCAGTCCCACTGGCCAGGCTCCAGCAGCTCCTACCAGGACAGCCTTGGTCGACTGAAGGATGTGATCGAAGAACGCTCTGAAGGCCGGATCAAGCTCCAGCTGTTTGAAGCAGGCGCCATGTTCAAGGCCACAGAAACCTTCAATGCCGTGAGTCGTGGCATTCTGGAAATGGGTACGATTTCTCCCGGTTATGCCCAGGACAAGATGACCCTGGCCGGCATTGCTTCTGGCCTGCCCTTCGCATTCCGAAACGTTTGGGAAGCCGCGTACTTCCACCAGAACATGGGCTTCGAACAAATGCTGCGGGATGAAGCCGCCAAGTCTGGCGTTTACTGGGCAACCGACAAGGTTTACCCGACCGAAATGGTTACCAGCAAACCCATCAACAGCTGGGAAGACTTCAAGGGGCTGAAAATCCGTTCCTCCGGTGCGCTTCAGAAGTTCCTGACCGAAGCCGGTGCTTCCGCTTCCTATATCCCGGGCAGTGAACTGTACACCGCACTGGATTCCGGCATTGTAGACGGCGCCCACTGGGGCGCTGCCCAGGGTGCTGCGAGCATGGGCCTGTATGATGTTGCCAAATACCACGTTCAGCCTGCGCTGAACATTGCCGGCACCGATGTCATCATCGTCAGTCAGAAGGCCTTGGACAAACTTCCGGAAGACCTGCAGCAGGTGGTGAAACAGGCTCTGGATGAGCAATTCTGGATCCGCACCAACCAGTATCTGTACAAAGAGCGTATCGCCCTGGCCAAAGCCGTTGCTGATCAAGGTGTTGAAGTAAACGTGATGCCTGAAGATGTTCAGCAGAAGCTTGCCCAGACAGCCCAGGGCATGTGGGATGAAGAAGCCAAGCGCAGCGATGAGGCCAAGAAGGCTCTGAGCCTGCTCAAGCAGTTCCTTGGCGAACTTGGCTACCTCTGATCCTAAACGCAACACCACAGGCCCTGATTAACCCCCGGGGCCTGTTTTCTCAGTTCACACCCAAGTCCCCCGGAGAGTGCCATGAGCGTAGTCAGCGCATTCATGAAAGGCGTCACCAGGCTCAACGAGTACGTTGGCCGATGTATAGCCCTGATCGTCTTTCCCATGTTTGTCTTTCTGATACTTGAAGTAGCTCTGCGCTATTTTTTCAATTCACCTTCGGTGTGGACAAATGAACTGACACAGCTGCTGTTCGGTGTATACGCAGTAATGTCTGGCGGATACATCATGGCCCACCGCGGGCACGTGAATGTCGATCTGCTGCACTCGACGCTTAAGCTGAGGGCCCAGGGCTTTGTCGACATTTTCACCTCTATTCTGTTTTTCATTTTCATGCTGGCGCTGGTCTGGTTCAGCTTTGACATGGCCTCTGAGTCGTTCGAAAGCCGGGAAACCTCCTTTTCTGCCTGGAACCCGCCTATCTGGCCAGCCAAGGGAGCCATCTTTGTTGCCTCTGTTTTGATGCTGCTGCAAGGCATTGTGAGGTTGCTGGAGGATATCGCCATCGCATTTAACCTGAGCTATTACGACCCCGCCGAGCGGAAAAGCCATTCTGAAGAAGGAGAAGCATAATGAGCATTGAAGTCATGACGCTTCTTTTCTTTGGTTCGCTGCTGTTTTTCCTGTTGCTTGGCCTGCCACTGGCATTTGTGCTGGGTGGTGTGTCTGTTGTTTTTCTTTATTTCACCTGGGGCTTTGACTCCTTCTACATGGTGGTTTCCCAGATCTGGGGCACCATGGAAAGCTTTACATTGGTGGCCATACCACTGTTTGTATTCATGGCAATGATTCTTGAACGCACAGGTGTTGCGCGAGACTTGTACCGCATGATGTATCTCTGGTTCGGCGGCCTCCGGGGCGGCCTGGCCATCGGTACTCTGGGTATTTGTGCGGTATTTGCAGCCATGGTGGGCATCAGCGGTGCGGCAGTGGTCGCTATGGGTGCGATCGCACTCCCCTCCATGCTCTCCCGGGGTTACGACAAGCAGATGGCACTCGGGGTTATCAATACCGGTGGCGGCTGGGGTGTTCTGATTCCGCCAAGTATCCTGATGATTCTGTATGCCCTGATTACGGGTGTATCCGTAGGCAAGATGTTTGCTGCAGGTGTTATGCCCGGCATTATGCTGATGGTACTCACCACCCTCTATATTGTTGTCCGCTGCGCCCTGCAGCCAGACCTGGCACCAGCGCTTCCTAAAGAAGACCGGGCATCCTGGCCTGAAAAGTTCCGCGCCCTGCGCTCTGTTCTCCTGCCGATCAGCGTGGTGGGAATGGTACTGGGCTCCATCATGGGCGGGCTCACCACACCGACAGAAGCCGCAGCCATAGGTGTCCTCGGTGCGCTGATTTCAGCAGCGGTCTACGGCGAGTTCAAATGGTCGGTACTGAATGAAGCCGCGATCCGTACACTCAAGCTGACCGGCCTAACGATGTGGATTTTGTTTTCGGCCCACGCATTCAGCTCCGCCTATCAGAGCATGGGCGCCCAGGCTCTGATAGAAAGCATCATGGCCATGATTCCAGGCGGAGCCTGGGGAACCGTCATTGCCATGATGATCATCATCTTCTTTCTGGGGATGGTTCTGGATCCTGTCGGCATCATGATGATCACTCTGCCGGTGTTTATCCCGATTATTACTGCCTTAGGCTTTGACCCAATCTGGTTCGGTATTCTGTTCGTGATCAACATGGAGATTGGTTACAAGACACCACCGTTTGGTTTCAACCTGTTCTACCTGAAAGGTGTAGTGCCTCCGTCGGTCACGATGAGCGATATCTACAAGTCGATCATACCGTTTGTGCTGGTAGAAATTGTTGGGATCATCCTGATCATGATCTTCCCGGAGATCGCAACCTGGTTGCCGGAATTACTCTTCTGAGATATCAAGAAGGCCTGAACGACCTCAGGCCTTCTTGCTTTTATTAATTGCAAATCGACCTGTCAGAGTCGCTCACAAGCAAAGGAACTTATTTGCCCGCTCCAATCCAGGGGTCTTCAAGTTGCCCTGCTCGCTGCAGCCAGTTCATAGACCGATGAACCCGCAGGCTGAGATTGGCGGGGCAGCCGCCTCGCTCATCGCGGTGGCACTGCTTGAGAGTGTCATAATTCATGGTTCGGTCTATCCGTTCATACAGTCCTGGTTTTCGGTTTCAATCCTTCACATATTCCCAAATCAGCTTCAACGCTTCTTCCATATGCTCAACCCGGTGGCTGCCACCCTCAAAGCTATAAACCGGAAAATAATCCCCAAGCGCCCCGACGGTGTCATTCCACGGAAGCAGTTCATCCCCCTGATCCAGCAGCAACAGCCCGCTGCCCCAGCGGGTGAAAGAATAGTAGCCAGAAACCACTTCGTCTGTCAGTTGATAGGCCTACCCTGATGATCGACATCCGGGCCTATCCAGGACGTGAAAGTGTGGGCAGAATCCGTCACAGGATTGATGGCGACAACCGGAATACCGGCTTCGGCTCACAGAATGCCCGCCAGCCATCTTCCCATCGACGTCCCAACCAGAAGATCCGGATTCACTTGCATCAGCTTAGCCAAGCTCTCTTCGATAACGTCTTCCGACCCTTGGGCTAATCAATGTCGTTATGAGGACACGACATACGCATTAGCTTGATGACGATATCTTGCTGTGTTCTTGAGCTCATAGTTTAGCCGGCCGTTGGTGCTGAAGAGTGCCCACCTTTTTGCTAGGTAGTACTGACACCATCGGGAATTACGGCTGGCTTCCGGGCTAAAAGAACGTGTCGAACTCAAGCAGCATAACTATGGAGTGGGCGCCCCAGCGATTGGCAGAGGTACAAACACAAGCTACGGTCGCTAAGCGGACATTCGGGTACGACGTTTGACAAAAAGCGTGAATGCCTGGCGAATGGACATTTGCCAGCCAACCTCTTCAGCGATCCGGCCGCGGCAGTTCAGGTAACATGGCCTCTACGTCAATCGAGTAGGTAGCGAAAAAATCTTCCGCCGCCTCAATGAGAGCTTTCTCGGTTTTGAGTATCCCAAGATAGACCGGCCATTCTGAGTCTATCAGTTCCGTGCTGTAACGCTCCGGATCAATGCCCCCCATCATTGTCAGAAACCGGAACTCCGTTTCGTTCATGACGATGTAATCGCAACGTTTGCGCAAAAACATTAGCAGCATCTGCTGTGTGTTGTATCCGTCATGGCGCACCAGCTGAGTCCCTATCCGCCGCTCGAGCTGGTCACTGTATACAAACCATCTACGAAGACAGATGCTTCCCGAGATATCATCGAAGGAATCCGTTGGCATGCCAGGCTGCGCGAACACCCGGTCGCGCCAGGTTAACACCGGCCCTACAGCGTGCATTTGGTCCGGCAAAGGCATCCAGTGCGGGCTGGCGAAAACCGCGTTGGCGAGTCCTCGTTGCAGGGCCCAGATCTGGCGTTTGCGGGCCATCGGGCGGAAGTCGGCTTCGATACCAGTCTCCATGGAGAAGTCTTTGATCACCTCGACCAAAACTCCCTCGCTGAGACCTTTGCCATAATAAAACGGCAGGAAGCCCTCGTCCGAACCCATAATCTGAAGGGTTTGGGAGGAAACCGGGAAGAACCAGAATGCCGTGATGATAAACAGGACTACTCTCATTCGGTCCTCGTTGGACTGATTAATCGGGCAAGGCCGTCGTTTGCCCGACTCTGCCTCGCCAGTTAAAGACAGTTTGGCTCGGATTCTGGCCAGATGCCATGAGAAAGTCGATATCGCGGCGAATCATCCCGGCGGTCGTGTCCGCATCTATTTAGTTAGGGATACTCCAGTTTTTTACACAGAAACCTATTCCCAGCGCGCCTGCGAATAGCTGAACACCGGCAGCGACAACTGCCAGCGGATGGCAGCCATGCGCAAGAGCAGGCCAACACTGAAGGCAGCCAGTAACGTGATGTTCTCGCTCAGGCCCTGGTTCAGCAGCTCCAGATAAAGCAATGCCACCACCAGAGAGACACTGGCATAGAGTTCGTGACGCAGAACCTGCGGCGTGCGGTTACAGAGGATGTCGCGGAGGATGCCGCCGAATATGCCGGTGGTAATGCCCGACATCACCACCACGATGGTGTCGTAACCCAGTTTCAGGGCGACATTGCAGCCAATCACGGTGAAGGCCACCAGCCCGATGGCGTCCAGTACCAGAAACAGCTGGTGCAGGTGGCGCATGAAGCGGGCAATGGCGATAGTGATCAGGCCACCGGTGATGGTCATGTAGATGTAGCGAGGGTGCTGGGTCCAGGTCACGGGAAAGTTACCCAGCAGGATGTCCCGAACGGTGCCGCCACCTAGGGCGGTCAGGAAGGCTATCAGGGCCACGCCGAACAGATCCATGTTCCTGCGCCCGGCGGCCAGCGCCCCGGACATGGCTTCCGCGGTAATGGCAATCATATAGATAGAGGTCAGCACACAGGTCTCCTGCGTTTCTGTGGCCTCTCCCCCTGTCCCTGATACCTGAGAGTTTACAGAGCCCGGCTCCGCTTGCCCCTTCGGTGGACTGTGTCGACAGTCTCTCTCCAGACGGCGTTATCGAATGCCCGCAGTACCTGTGCCTGAGCGTTTATGGGAGTTTGCGCCTTCGGCGGGGCCAGCCGGCCCACTCTCCTGCGGAAGGCGCGCATTATAGGCACACCTTCTGGCTACGTCGAGCGAGCAAAGCTGTGGGACTCCCCGACGCTGCCTGAACCGGCTTGCGCTCTTCAGCCCTTGAAACCCTTGGCCACCAGATACACCTCCCGGGACCTGGCCCGGGACGAATCCGGCTTGCGAACCACCACCTTATCGAAGGACTCGCGCACGGTTTTCACATACTCATCATAGCCTTCACCATGGAACACCTTGGCAACAAAACTGCCTTTGGGTTTGAGCACCTGGCAGGCCATATCCAGGGCCAGTTCCACCAGATACATGGAGGCCGCCTGGTCTGCGGCGTTTACGCCACTGATGTTGGGGGCCATATCCGAGATCACGACGTCGGCACGGGCCCCGTCCAGTATCGCCATGATCTGGTCGAAGACCTCCTGTTCGGTGAAGTCGCCCTGGATGAATTCGACGCCGGCAATCGGATCCATCGGTAAAATGTCAGACGCCACCACGCGGCCCTTGTGGCCCACCAGTTTCGCCGCCACCTGAGACCAGCCGCCCGGGGCCGAACCCAGATCGACGACCAGGTCCGTGGGTTTTATCAGCCGATCCTTGTTGTTGATTTCCAGCAGTTTGTAGCTGGCACGGGAACGATAGCCATCCTGTTGCGCCTGTTTTACAAAGGGGTCGTTTACGTGCTCTTCGAGCCATCGGTTACTGCTTTTCGAGCGTGCCATCGCCTGCCTTCTGTTCACTGCGGGAAAAACGGCATTGTACGCCGCCGCCAGTGACGCCGCAAAAACCAGCCACTTCCTGACAAGCCAGCCACGCCCCCGTACAATAGCGCCTGATCACATGCCTCATTAAAAACATCATCGCCCGGCCCCGGCCGTGCCAGGCACCATGGAAAGCAGACCGTGAAACTGGACGACATCAAAAAGCTGCATCAAAAGAAATACCGCCAGTCGTTCGGACAGTTTCTGGTGGAAGGCGAACATCTGGTACTGGAGCTGGAAAAAGCGGCGAAGCAGGTGCCCCACTGGCGCAACGCCCAACTGTACGTAACCAGCGCCTACGAGCACTGGCCCAGCCCCTGGCCCACGCACGTCATCAGCGACCGGCAGATGGCCCAGCTATCCGATACCAGAACGCCTCAGGGCATCCTTGCGGTGGTGCCACTGCCAGCGGCTGCCAGCGGCCAAACCGCTCCCAAGGAAAAAGCCATCTACCTCCACGAGGTGCAGGATCCCGGCAATCTGGGCACCATCCTGCGCACGCTGGCCTGGTTCGGTGGTTTCCGGTGCCTGCTAAGCCCTGGCAGCGTCGATCCATTCAATCCGAAGGTGGTGCGCGCCAGCATGGGCGCCATATTCCATGTACCGCTGGAAACCGAGGTTGACCTGAACACGCTGGGCCAACGATACGCCCGCATCGCCTGCCTGGACATCGGCGGCGACGCCATTACCACGCCCGAATTCCAGGCCCAGGACTGCTACCTGTTTGGCAATGAGGCCCGCGGCGTGCCGAAGCAAGTCCTGACTGAACTGGGTGCCCACGCCTACACCATCCCCGGTGCGGCCGCTATCGAGTCGCTGAACCTGGCCTCCGCGGTCAATATGGCGGTTTATGAGCTGAACCGCGTCTGAGTCCCCCGGATTAATTCCGGCCTTTACTTGCCAGTCGCTGAACCGGTTACCTATGGTGGAACGTAATCCCGTAGGACATCATTCACTGAAAGGATCGGTTCAGCCATGGAGTTCTCCAACCCGACTGCAATTCTCGAACGCCAACATGCCATCGGTTTAACCCGCACGCCCAATCTGGCCGAGGGAGCCCCGGACACCAAACGCCAGGAAATCGCGCGTTATTTCACAGACACCTTCGACACCTACACGCGCCTGTTCGATTGCCTGGCTGATGACTCCGGCTATTACCAGAAATCTATCCCGCTCCGGCATCCGCTCATTTTCTACCTTGGCCACACCGCCACCTTTTTTGTGAACAAACTGGTGCTGGCCAAGATCCTGAAAGAACGCATCAACCCCAACATGGAATCCATCTTCGCGGTGGGTGTGGATGAAATGAGCTGGGACGACCTGAACGACGATCACTACGACTGGCCCGCTGTCCAGGAAGTGCTGGACTACCGGGCACAGGTGCGCCAGACCGTGCTGGAGTTGATCGAAACCATGCCACTCTCGCTGCCAATTGACTGGGACAGTAACTGGTGGCCCATCGTGATGGGCATCGAACATGAGCGTATTCACCTTGAGACTTCCTCGGTGCTCATCCGCCAGCACGCGCTGGAACGCGTTCAACCGCAACCGGAATGGGCGCCCATCCGGGAAACCGGCGAGGCACCGGAAAACGAGTTGCTCACCGTTCCCGCTGGCAAGGTACACATTGGAAAACCCTACGACGATGCCTTTTACGGCTGGGACAATGAGTACGGCGAGCATCAGGCCGACGTCGCCGAGTTCAAGGCCAGCCAGTACCTGGCGAGCAACCAGGAATTTCTGGAATTTGTCGAGGCCGGCGGCTATCAACAAGACGAATACTGGAGCGAGGAGGGCCTGGCCTGGCGAAGCTTTGCCGCAGCTAAACACCCCACCTTCTGGCGCTGGCAGAATGGCTGGCAACTGCGCCTGATGACTGAAGAGGTGGAGATGCCCTGGGACTGGCCGGTCGAGGTCAACTATCACGAGGCCAAGGCGTTCTGTGAGTGGAAACGTGAGCAAACCGGCAAACCCATCCGCCTGCCCACGGAAGACGAGTGGTATCGCCTCTGTGACGAAGCCGGCGTCCGGGAAGTGGGTGAATCCCCGGCCAACGCCAACCTCCACCTGGACCATGGTGCCTCGTCGTGTCCGGTAACGCGCTTTCGCCACGGCCAGTGGTTCGATGTGGTTGGCAACGTCTGGCAGTGGACCGAAACGCCCACCTATCCGTTCGACAACTTCAAAGTGCATCCACTGTACGACGACTTCACCACACCCACGTTCGACGGCCAGCACAATCTGATCAAAGGCGGCTCCTGGATTTCCTGTGGCAACGAAGCAAGGCTGGCCTCCCGTTATGCCTTCCGTCGGCATTTCTTCCAGCATGCAGGCTTCCGCTACATCACCTCCGAGGCCCAGGCTGTTCAACCCAACGCCTACTACGAGAGCGACCGGCTACTCACTGAATACGCCGAGTTCCATTACGGCGACAGCTGGTTTGGCGTCGCCAATTTCCCGAAAACCATGGCGGCACTGGCCCTGGACGCTATGGCCGGCAAAAAGACCGGGAAAGCGCTGGATCTGGGCTGTGCCTGTGGCCGGGCAAGTTTTGAGCTGGCGCGCCAGTTTGACGAGGTTGAAGGTGTCGATTTCTCTGCCAACTTCATACGTCTGGGGGTGGAGATGGCCGAGCAGGGCGCCATCCGTTATTCACTGACCGAAGAAGGCGAACTGGTCAGCTACCACACCCGCACCCTGAAAGAACTGGATCTCGAAGATACCGCCGCCAAGGTGGCGTTCTATCAGGGCGATGCCTGCAACCTGAAGCCCCAGTATTCCGGTTATGACCTGGTATTGGCCGCCAATCTGATCGACCGCCTGTACCGGCCACGTCGTTTCCTGGAGTGCATCCACGATCGCATTAACGAAGGCGGGCTGCTGATTATTGCCTCCCCGTATACCTGGCTTGAAGAACACACCCCGAAAGAGGAATGGCTTGGCGGTTTCAAGAAGGATGGCGAAAATCACCGAACGCTAGACGGCATTCGAGAGTGCCTGGGAGAGCACTTCAGGATGGTGGGCGAGCCCCGGAAAGTGCCCTTCGTGATCCGCGAGACCGAGCACAAGTTCCAGCACACGCTGTCTGAAGTGACCGTGTGGGAACGCAAACCCGCCAGGAGCTGAGTGTGATGCCGGCGTTACCAGCTTCTGCTTACGAGGCTGGTAGCGCCGCCAAGGCCGACAGGCCACGCTCGCAACCACCCAGATACCCACCACCGAACAGGTTGTAGTGGTTGAGGTAGTGGTACAGGTTATAGATTTCACGCTTGGTGGCGTAGACCTCAGTGCGCGGGTATACGCGATCGTAGGCACGATAGAACGCCGCGCCGAAACCGCCAAACATCTCGGTCATGGCAAGGTCCGCCTCCCGGTCGCCCTGATACACCGCCGGGTCAATCAGCCAGGGGCCATTACGGTCAAACATCACGTTGCCGTTCCACAGATCGCCGTGCAGCAGGCTCGGATGTTCGCAATGCTGATCCAGCCAGTTGGCCAGGCGGGCACCACAGGTTTCCAGGGTGCGCTCGAACCTGGCTCGCACCCCGGCATCTGAGATCCGGCTGACCTGATACTTCAGCCGCTGCTCCAGAAAAAACCGGCCCCAGGAATCTGTCAGCGTATTGGGTTGAGGTGCCAGGCCAATGAAGTTGTCGCGGCGCCAGCCATATTGATCCCGAGCCAGCAGGTGCAACTGCGCCAGCCCCTCCCCCAACGCAGTGAGGCACTTGTCGTCGGGCGGTGCTGAGTCAATCCGCCTGAGGGTAAGTCGGTGCTGGTTCACCTCCATAACTTCCGGAATACGGAGTGCTTCAACCCCTGCCTGTTGCAACCCGTCCCGAAGAGATTCCAGACCCTCAGCTTCGCAGATCAGCGCATCGGCATAGCCCGTGGTATTGGTTTTAACGTGCATATTGACTCCTGATTAGCGCGGGTATGGATCTGTTTGCGCCATAAAACCGTAGCAGGATTCTGCTAAGATACTTTGCATCCTACCCTCACGGAGTCCATTCCCAGTGCCCATCCGAGCTCTTTTTGCCCGCATTAGCCTCTTACTCGTGCTAGCACCCGCTTCCGCCAATGCGGAACAGTTCAACCTTGCCTGGGACAACGATCTATTCACTGGCAGCGACCGGGGCTACACCAATGGCGTGCGCCTGTCTTACCTTACCAATACAGCCGAAGACTCCGGCGGAGGCTCAGCCCGACTTGCAAGGGCGGGCAGAGATAGTCTGTCATTTCTGCCCGGCGTCGGCGACGCCGACAACAACCATGCAATGAGTGTCAGTCTGCGTCAACTCATGGTGACACCGGCAGACATTAGCCAGGAAGAGCCTCAATTCAATGATATCCCCTACGCCGGTCATCTCTCCCTGAGCAGCACCCTCTGGAGCTGGAGTGCTGACAGTATTACGGGGTACGGCGCTCACATTGGCGTGGTTGGTCCTGAAAGCGGCGCCGAAGCCAGCCAGAAATGGGTACACAAAATCACCGGGAGCGAACGCCCCAAAGGATGGGACAACCAGCTAGGGACCGACGTGGTTGGCGGATTTCAGGCGGCCCACGGGCGCAAACTGTTGCAAGCGGGGCAACGCGGCGACCTTGAACAACAGTTTTCAGCGGTAGGCTCCGGCCTGCTGTCCAGTTTTCGAACCTCCGCGACCGTTGGCGTGATCTGGCGGATGGGCAGAAACCTTCCGGCCAATTTTATACCGGATTACGCCGGCAGCTCCTCGGCCATCGCGCTACCCGGCTCTTTCAGTGACGCGAAAAGCGCCTGGTCAGTATTCATAGGCCTGGGGGCGGAATACGTTGCCTATTCTTATCTGGAGGACAATTCCGGGCCCTACCGGTTCAGTGAAGGCCCCCTGCTCGGCCAGCTAGGCCTGGGCGGCACCTGGCAGTGGGACAACCTGCAAGCGGCGCTGATTTTGCGGGCCACGACGGGGGAAGAACAGCGTAACCAGGATAACTTCAGCTTTGGCACGCTGTCTTTTAGCTGGGCACTGTAAGCGCCTAGCCCTCCCGGACTTCAGGCTTCGCCAACCACTCACGCCCTTTGAGCATACCGTGCCAGTACAAAGTGGGCAGCTGCTTGGCCTTGAGCCACCAGGCAGCGCGTGTGGCTTTGGTGCCATCATTCACCCACTGCGGGAAACTGGGCTGAAGCACGCCGTTATAGCCAAATTCCGCCAGCACGATACGGCCGTTCTCTACCGTCAACGGGCAGGAGCCGTACCCGAGGTAAGCCGCAGGCAGGGGCTGATTCCGTAAACTTGCAATAAGGTTTTCCGCCACGACCGGCGCCTGCTTCCGAACGGCTGCGGCGGTTTTGGCATTACCGGTGCCGCTCACGTCGCCAAGTCCGAATATATTGGCAACGGTTTTGTGTTGGAGCGTATCGTCCGCCAGATTCAGCCAGCCACCGTCATTGGCCAGAACGGACTCGCGGATGAAACCGGGCGCTCGCTGGGGCGGCACCGCGTGCAGCATATCAAAATCCAGTTCCCGATCCTGGCTGTTACCTTCAGCGTCCGTAAGCCGGAACGTGGCTTTGCGGGCGGGGCCGTTGACCGCCACCAGATTGCTCTGAAAGTTGACCTGAATACCGTATTTATCAATGTATTCCTGAAGTGCCGGGACATAAGCCGGTACACCGAACAGAACCGCTCCGGCATTATGAAACTGAATATCGAGCTGGCCAAGAACTCCGTTTCTGCGCCAATGGTCGGAAGACAGATACATCGCTTTCTGCGGCGCCCCGGCACATTTGATGGGCATGGGTGGCTGGCTGAACAGGGCCCTTCCCTTTTTCAGGGCCTGTACCGTTTGCCAGGTGTATTGCGCCATACCTTGACGGTAGTTGGACGTCACACCATTGTCCCCAAGCGCGGATTCCAGGCCATCAATGGCAGACCAGTTCAGCTCCAGCCCCGGCGCCAGCACCAGTGCCTGATAGGAAATACTCGAACCGTCCGCCAGCCTTACCTGATTCTGCTCCGGCATTACGCCCGAAACCGCCTGCTGATACCAGGAGACAAAACCCGGCATCACCTGTGACATGGGCCGGGAGGTAACCTCCGGCTGAAAAACGCCGCCACCGACCATGGTCCAGCCTGGTTGATAGTGATGGGTCGCGGATGGTTCCAGGATCGCGATATCCAGACGGCGGTCCCGTTTGTGCAGGCTGGACGCCACCGAGATACCGGCAGCGCCGCCACCAACGATAACAACGCTGTGGTGCCGATCGGCCCCCGCCGGTTCTGTTCTGCTGTTCATGCCTCTACCCTCTTGTGTTTATTTGCACGGCATTTCATCTTGATACATATCAAATCCTAACACCATTTTAGATATATCGTTATATCATAAAGGAATATATCGCCGCGCAAGGTCTTCCTGTCTCATAGCGCGCAGGGTGGAGAAGAGCCCGGTGACAGACAGAACAGTGACATTGTCACTGAAGCTCCAATAGCCCCGCGTCTAGGATTGGCATGTGAACCATCAAAACTCAGGAGTGACCCAATGACGAATGCCATCAAGACTTTTGTACTGTCGCTGTTGTTCGCGGCTCCACTGACAGCCGTTGCGGAGAATCAAAAGGCGAACAACGGCAGTAAAGAAAACACCGTAGACGAGGTTCTGGTGATTCTTTCCAGCGACTCCCCGCAAACCCAGGGTATGGCGATGGTGCTGTCCAACACCATGGCCCAGAAAGGTGCCAAGGTGAATGTGCTTCTATGCGACGAAGCCGGCGCCCTGGCCCTGAAAACTTATGAGGCCAAGCCCCTGGCACCGAAAAACGTCACCCCGGGCCAGATGTTGCGCGGTTTGATGAAAGCCGGTGGTACGGTGAATGTGTGTGCGCTGTACCTGCCCAACAGCGAACACAGCAAAGAAGATTTGATGGAGGGTGTCGGCGTTGCAACCCCACCGTCGATGGCGAACCAGATGCTGGATCGCAAGACGAGGGTTTTTACTTTTTGACTGAAGTGATTGAATTTCTGTCCTGGAGCGGAGTGGCCGCTCCAGGCTGACAGCCGTGTTGGTCAGGTCCCTGATGCCGGGAAACGATAGATTTTCTCGGGGTTGGCCTTGGTCGACCAGGGCAGGCCAGAATTCTGCCAGCCGTTTTGCACACGGAATCCTTTCTTTTCGCCGTCCTTCACAGTACTGCCCTGGAAGCCGTTGTCGATGTACTTCACGTTGGTAAAGCCACGTTCCAGAAGGTAATCAGCACTGGGCTTGCCGCGGGCGGAACCGGAGCGGCACATGGTGATGATCAGGGAATCCCGCGTCAGTCCCTTTTCCTTCAGCGCGGCATCAACCTGGGCAACAAAATCCTCGTTGATATCCATGGCGAAGACACCTTTCTCATCGTTCCAGCGCGTACGATCCACCAGCTGGAACGGAATGTTTCGGTCCACCGCATCGGTAAAGCCGATGAACATGATTTCCACCGGATCCCGGACATCAATGAACAGCAGATGGTCACCTTGCTCCTGAACCGCGTCCCAGGTCTGCTCCGGAGTCACAGACAGTGCATCTTCCGCTTGGGCTGACATGGCAACCGTCAAAAAGAAAAGCACAGACACAACAATCGGTTTCATAACGCGTACTCCTGCCTACTTTTAAATTTCTTCTGAGTATAACTTTATAACCTAAATGAAAACGGGAGAGCACGGCTTTTCTGCGCGACGAAATGCCGCAGAAAGATCCAGAAATTGCAGACCGGAATCAAACTTGATGAACGTCAAGCTCAGAACCAACTCTCGCGTTTTTGCGATGAACCGCGCTGCCACTCTGTTACGTTGGAACCAGATGGATACCAAGTTGTTCTCAAAGGAGAAAGCGACATGATCAAGCATCCACTGGCAAAAGCACTCACCCTGAGCCTGGGCGTGGCAGCAGGCTCCGCCATGGCGGACAACCTGATGGAGCGGGCCAACAGCATGTTCGAGCCCATTCCCAAATACCCACCGGTGATTGATGGCAATGAACTCACTCAGGCCAAGGTTGAACTGGGCAAGATGCTGTTCTTTGAACCGCGCCTGTCTTCCAGCCATCTGATCAGCTGCAACACCTGCCACAACGTGGGACTGGGCGGTGATGACGAGCTCCCTACCTCTATCGGCCATGGCTGGCAGAAGGGTCCACGGAACTCGCCGACTGTGTTCAACGCCGTATTTAACGCAGCCCAGTTCTGGGATGGCCGTGCCGCCGACCTGGCCGAACAGGCCAAAGGGCCTGTACAGGCGGGTGTCGAGATGAGCAGTACGCCGGACCGGGTGGTGGCTACCCTGAAGAGTATGCCGGAGTACATCGAGCGCTTTGAGGACGCATTCCCGGGCCAGGAAAATCCAGTCACCTTCGACAATATGGCTGTTGCCATTGAAGCCTATGAAGCAACACTGATCACCCCGGAAGCACCTTTCGACAAATATCTGCGCGGCGACACCTCCGCGCTGAACGAGAGTGAGAAAGAAGGTCTGGCGCTGTTCATGGACCGCGGCTGTACCGCCTGCCACAGCGGTGTGAACCTCGGCGGTCAGAGCTACCATCCATTCGGGCTGGTTGCCAAGCCGGGTGCCGAGATCCTGCCAGAGGGCGATAAAGGCCGCTTCTCTGTCACCGAAACCGCGTCTGACGAGTATGTGTTCCGCGCCTCTCCGCTGCGTAACATCGAGCTGACCGCGCCCTATTTCCACTCTGGCGCCGTCTGGAGCCTGGAAGAAGCCGTTGCGGTGATGGGTACGGCCCAGCTGGGCACCGAGCTGAACGATGATGAAGTGAAATCCATTGTCGCCTTCCTCAAGACCCTGACCGGCAATGTTCCGGAAGTAACCTATCCGGTACTGCCACCAAGCACCGTCAATACGCCCAAGCCCGTGGACATGATCCCGTAAGTCACGGGCTCTGCATTCACCCTCGAAGGCGCGCTTTCCCGGCGCGCCTTTTTTGTTGAGGTTGGTCATACTATCCGGACAACTACCCACCTTTGTCCGCTTGTGCGGTTGCTGATGAGCAAGCTATCGTCTGTTTTCTTTCTTAGAGACAGGCTAGAGGCTATGAATCCGACCATTGAACTTCTGAAATCCCACCGCTCTATCCGCAAGTTCAAGGACCAGCAGATCCCACGGGAGTTGTTCGAAGAGCTGATTCGTGCCGGCCAGAGTGCCGCCACCTCCAATCACGTTCAGGCCTACTCCATCATCCATGTGGTCAACCCGGAGAACCGCCGTAAGATCGCCGAACTGGCCGGCGGCCAACCCTATGTCGCCAACAGTTCCGACTTCCTGGTCTTCTGTGCCGATATGAAACGGGCGACCGAAGCCGCTGAGCGGGCCGGTGCCGAGGTGATACGAGGTATGACCGAGCAACTGCTGGTTGCCACCATCGACACCGCCCTGATGGCACAGAATGTCGCCATTGCCGCGGAATCCGAGGGACTGGGACTGTGTTACATCGGAGGTATTCGTAACAACCCGCAGGACGTGAGCGAGATTCTGAAACTGCCGGAACATGTCTACCCGGTATTTGGCATGTGCCTCGGCTACCCCGATCAGAACCCGGAAGTTAAGCCCCGGCTGCCACTTTCCGCGATTCTGAAAGAAGACGCCTACACCGATGCCGATGACACCGCACTGGTGACCCGTTTCGACCAGACCATGAATCAGTATTACCAGGCCAGAAGCAGCAGCAACAAGGACACCACCTGGTCCGAACAGCTGAAGCCACTGTTTACCTCAAAACTGCGCCCGCACATAAAAGCATTCCTGAATGGTCGCGGCTTCGGCACTAAATAGATCGATTTTTTCGATGTATTTGCCTCAGTAAATACGATTCTTGCGGCAACCGCCTTAGACTAAAGTATGCCCCCTTTGTTCGTTTGCTACTGAAAGGGGCATACCCATGGCGGGCTTCGATACCGATATTCTTCTGATTGGCGGCGGCGTTATGAGCGTCACGCTGGCCTCTCTGATTCAGCAACTGGACAGCTCCCGGTCGATCACCCTGGTCGAACAGGGTCAGGAGCTGGCCGGAGAAAGCTCGGACGCCTGGAACAACGCCGGCACCGGTCACGCCGGTTATTGCGAACTCAACTACACCCCCGCCAACCCCGATGGCAGCGTTTCCGTAGAGCGGGCGCTCGCCATCAACGAGCGCTTCGAGCTCTCACTTCAGTACTGGAGCAGCCTGGTTGAGAAGGGGCTCCTGCCCGCACCGGCCAACTTCATTCGCCGGGTGCCACATCTGAGCTGGGTTGAGGGTGCCAGGGCCTGTGAATTTCTGAAAACCCGCCACAGAGCCCTCGAGGGCCAACCGCTGTTTCAGGAGATGGAGTTCAGCGATCAGCCAGACACCCTCGCTCGCTGGCTCCCGCTTATCCACGGTACCCGGCAAGCCTTTGAGCCGGTCGCAGCTACCCGCGTCGCCCACGGCAGTGACGTCAATTTTGGCGCACTGACGCGCCTGCTGGGGCGCTCCCTGGCCCAGCACGCCTGTGATATTCAGCTCCAGTGCCAGGTAACCGATATCAAGCGCGAAGCCGGCGGCTGGCGCGTGAGCCTGCATCACCTGGGCAGCGGCGAGAAACGCAGCATTACCAGCCGTTTTCTGTTCATTGGCGCGGGCGGAGCGGCCCTGTCATTGCTGCAGAAGACCGGTATTCCGGAAATTCGCGGCTACGGGGGGTTCCCGGTATCCGGCCTGTGGCTGGCCTGCGATAACGAAGACATGGCCCTGTCACACAACGCCAAGGTCTATAGCCAGGCACCGGTTGGCGCCCCACCCATGTCGGTGCCCCACCTGGACACCCGGTTTATCAATGGCAAGGCGGCGCTGCTCTTCGGCCCCTTCGCTGGCTTTACCACCCGCTTCCTCAAAAGCGGCGATCGATCGGACCTGATCCGCTCAGTTCGCAGCCACAACCTGCGGCCGCTGATCGACGTTGGCGTGCACAACTGGCCGCTGACCCGATACCTGATCAAAGAAGCTCTCAGCCCCAAATCGGCCCGCCTCGGCGAACTGGCGCGCTTTATGGAGGACCCGGATCCGGCTCAGTGGCAATTGGTGCGGGCCGGGCAGCGTGTTCAGGTTATCAAGCCAACGGCCTCGGGCCGGGGCAGTCTGGAATTCGGCACCGAGGTTTTGAGCACTGAGGACCGATCCCTGGCAGCCCTGCTGGGCGCTTCACCGGGCGCCTCCACCTGCGTCTCCGCAATGCTGGAGGTTATAGAACGTTGTTTCCCGGAACTGATTCAGGGCCAACCGCTGCAAACCCTGCAATCGCTGATTCCGAGCTACGGTCAATCGCTTCAGGCCAACCGCCAACTGCTAGCCGATGTCCGCCGCTACACCCTTAACACCCTGGGACTGAACACCGGGGCAGAACAAACTCAAACTGAACGGAGCCTGTACGCATGATGATAGGGATTCCCAGAGAACGACAAGACGGTGAAAACCGTGTGGCCATTATCCCATCCGGAGTTTCCACCCTGCTGGAGGCCGGCTACGAGGTGGTGGTCGAGAGTGGCGCTGGCAGTGCCGCCCATTTCACCGATGACGACTATCGCCACGCCGGGGCCATCATCGCCGACGATGCCGACGCCTTATATCGTCAGGCCACAGTCATCCTCAAGGTTCGGGCGCCCTCCTCAGAGGAAGCGCGACTGATTCAGCAAGACGCCACCCTGATCTGCCTGCTCGATCCCTGGTTCAACCAGCCTTTGCTGGAACAGCTCGCCGGGCAAAACGTACAGGCATTTGCCCTGGACCTGGTGCCCAGAACCACCCGCGCCCAGTCCATGGACGTGTTGAGTGCCATGGCGGGCATCAGCGGCTACCGCGCCGTCCTCAGTGGCGCTATGGCCCTGCCCCGTTACTTCCCCATGCTGATGACCGCCGCCGGCACCATTCATCCGGCCCGGGTACTGGTCATTGGCGCCGGTGTTGCAGGTCTGATGGCCATTGCCACCGCCCGCCGTCTGGGCGCAGTGGTCGAGGCCTACGATCTTCGCCCTGAGGTGAAAGAGCAGGTGGAGAGCCTGGGCGCCGATTTCATTGAAATCGAAGTGCCTGAATCCGATACCACCGGAGACAGCGGTTATGCCAAGGCGCAGAGCGAGGCGTTCTACACCGCCCAACGACAGCAACTGGCAGACTGCGTCGCCCGCGCCGACCTGGTAATCACCACGGCGGCGGTACCCGGAAAACCGGCTCCCAAACTGATTGACCAGGAAATGATTCACCGAATGAAGAGCGGCTCGGTCATCGTGGATCTGGCGGCCGACAAAGGAGGTAACGTGGAAGGCACCGTTCTGAACCAGAAGGTGGATGTGGACGGCGTTACCCTGGTCGGCCATGCCAACCACCCCTCCCGCGTACCGGTGCACGCGTCCCAGCTGCTCACCCGCAACATTACCGCCTTTTTGCTCAACATGACCGAAGACGGTCGTGTGGTACCCAAGCTGGAGGACGAGATTGTTGCGGCCACACTGGTGGTCCAGCACGGCAGCGTCCGCCACAACGCCGAGACTCGAGACACTCCGCAAACTTCAACCCAAAAGGACACGGACTGATGGAACTGTTTGCACTCAGCTTTACCATTTTCATTCTGGCATTGTTCGTCGGGGTAGAACTGATCAACAAGGTTCCGCCCACCCTTCATACCCCGTTGATGAGCGGCACCAATGCCATCTCCGGCATCGTAATCGTCGGCGCGATCATCAGTGCGGGCAGCACAGAGCTGTCGCCTAATGTCGCCGGCGTTCTGGGCTTTATCGCTGTCACCCTGGCCAGCATCAATATCGTAGCTGGCTTTCTGGTGACGGATCGCATGCTGAATATGTTCAAGCGGAAGGGATAACCATGTTTGCATTGATCAATCTGTCTTACCTTGCAGCTGCTGTCTGCTTCATTCTCGGCATCAAGGGCATGACCCGCCCAAAAACAGCGGTACGTGGCAACCAGCTGGCCGCCATCGGGATGCTGATTGCGGTCGTCGCCGCCCTGTTGCACCAGGAAATCATCAGCTACGCGGCCATCATCGCTGGTATGCTGCTGGGCGGCTCGATCGGCGTCTGGCTCGCAAAACGGACCGCAACCACGGAAATGCCGGAACTGGTGGCGAGCCTGAACGGTATCGGCGGGGGCGCCTCCGTTGCGGTGGCCGCCAGTACCTGGATGCATGCGGTTAACGCCACCGGTGCCGGAAGTAGTGGCTGGACCGCCGCTATTCTGGCCTCCATCGTCATCGGCTCAGTGACCCTGACCGGGTCGGTCGTAGCCGTTCTGAAACTCAAGGGGAATATTGGCGACAGCCGGAACAATCGCCTGTGGCACAGTGTCACGCTGGTTACTCTGATTGCCGCCGTGACCGGAGCGGTGCTGTTTGCCACCAGCGGCAGCACCAGCCCGCTGGCCCTCGCGGCCCTCGTAGGGCTCTGCCTGCTACTTGGCATTGGACTGGTCCAGCCTATCGGTGGTGCCGACATGCCGGTCGTCGTCGCCCTGCTTAACGCCTATTCCGGCCTGGCGGGTGCGGCCACCGGGTTCGTGCTGGGCAACCAGGGGTTGATCATTACCGGTTCCCTGGTGGGTGCCTCCGGCCTGATTCTGACCGCCATCATGTGCAAGGCCATGAACCGGTCCCTGCCCAACGTTCTGTTCGGCGGTGTACTGGGCGGATCAGACAGTACGGCGAGCCAGCAGGATGAAGGGGAGTTCTACGATGGCAAGGTGAAATACGCCACCCCTGACGATCTGGCCCTGTTGCTGGATGGTGCCCGCAAGGTGGTCATGGTGCCCGGATACGGCCTGGCGGTGGCTCAAGCCCAGCATGCGGTGAAAGAACTCGCCAACCAGCTTGAGGGCCGTGGTGCCAAGGTCAGTTACGCGATTCATCCGGTGGCAGGCCGGATGCCAGGGCACATGAACGTGCTGCTGGCCGAAGCTGAAATCCCTTATGACCAGTTGAAAGACATGGACGCCATTAACCCGGAACTGCCGCAGGCGGATGTAGCCATCGTGCTCGGCGCCAACGACGTGGTAAACCCGGCCGCCGCCGAAGACCCGAACTCGCCCATTTTTGGCATGCCGATCCTCGATGTGCACAAGGCGAAAACCGTGGTGGTGGTCAAGCGCAGCCTGTCCGCTGGCTTCGCCGGCATTCCCAACGGTCTGTTCATTCGCGACAACAGCCTGATGGTGAAGGGCGACGCCAAGGAAGTCCTGCAAGCCACCACCAGCGCGATCAAGGAACTCTGATCAGCCGTCCTCAAGGATGAGGACCACCAGCTCCTTGGGGCCATGGGCCCCATAGGCAAGCACCTGCTCGATGTCCGCCGTCTTGGACGGACCAGATACCAGCAACAGGTTCGTGGGCAGACCCGCGGACCAGTTGTGCTTCTGCATCATCCCATACAGGTTGTCTTCCACCTCACTGGCCTTGAGCAACGCGATATGCAACGGCGGCAGAAGACTCATCAGCCGCGGCTCGTGACGATCCGGCCACAGTACCAGTGAACCGGTGGCAGCAATCCCGCCCACCGTGCCCGTCACGCTGGCATCCACCTGCCAGAACAGCTCCTCCTTCCATTCCTCAATCGGACGGTCATAGACCAACAGCTCCGGTCTGGGCTCCGCACGCTGCCAGTGCTCCGCCAGCTGCTTGCCGTGCCCGGTACCCGGGGCATAAAGCACATTCTTCAGGCCGCGGCTCTCCAGCAATTCCTGAACCTTTGAGGGCCATTGCTCGGTGGCCAGCTGGTGGATTTCGGTGTGCACCGCTTCCATCAGAGAGCGCAGACGGGTAATCCGGTCCTCCGGCGCATACTGCCAGGGGCGAGTCACCAGGCCCTCATCGAAATCATCCGGCCGGGGCGTGGTGCCGGCCAGACCGGCACGGAGCTTGTTGAGAATATTGCTGCGGGCACTCATCACCGGTCTCCCTGATTCAAATGAGCTTTGGCCAAATCGTGCAAAGACCGCCGGGCCGGTATCGGCGCCGAGTGATTCTCGGTCCATGGGCCGACGTTTTTCGGTGCCAGTTTGCCAAAACGGGTCGCGCCCCATAGGAACAGGCGGTAAAACACCGGCGACGTATTCAGGCTGGCCCAGAAGCGCCAGATTGCCCGCTCCTTGCGGGAATACTTGGCGCCGCCATCTTTAACTTTCGGCTGTTCGGCGGGGCTTTTCACGTTTTCCTGACGCAAGCGCTGCAGCATTTCCGGGATCGGAATCTTCACCGGACACACTTCGCCACAGGCGCCACACAATGAGGACGCGCTGGGATGATCCGGTACCTTGTGCAGGCCAACCATATGCGGCGTAATAATCTTGCCGATCGGCCCCGGATACACTTCACCATAGGTGTGGCCACCCACACGGGTATAGACCGGGCAGTGGTTCATGCACGCACCGCAGCGGATACAGTTCAACGTCTGGCGCAGTTGGGCATCGGCGAAAGCGCCGCTGCGGCCATTGTCCAGCAGCACCAGATGCACTTCTTCCGGACCATCCAGCTCATCCGCCTTGCGCGGGCCGGAAATCATGTTCACGTAAGTGGTGATCGGCTGGCCCAATGCGGAGCGGGTGAGCAGCGACAACAGAGGCACCACGTCCCTCAGGTTCTCCACCACTTTTTCGATACCGGTAACAGCAATGTGCACCGGTGGCGCCGTGGTGCTCATGCGGCCATTGCCTTCGTTTTCCACCAGCAGCAAGGTACCGGTTTCGGCAATGGCGAAGTTCACGCCGGAGACCCCGACATCCGCTTCAAGGAATTTCTGGCGCAGGGTGCGGCGACCAATCTGGATCAGTTCGTTCACATCCTCGGTCTCATCCACGCCCAGTTTGTCGTGGAACAGTCTGGAGACCTGAAAGCGGTTCTTGTGAATCGCGGGCATGATGATGTGGGAGGGCTTTTCACCATCCAATTGGACGATATACTCGCCCATGTCCGACTCCAGGCACTCGATGTGGCGTTCGGCCAGGTAGTCGTTCATTTCCATTTCTTCGCTGACCATGGATTTGCCCTTCACCACCTGAGAGCCCTGCTTCGCCTCAATGATGGAGTGGACAATCCGGTTGGCCTCTTCGGTAGTCTCCGCCCAGTGGACCTTGACACCGTTGGCGGTCAGCCTGGTTTCCAGTTGTTCAAGCAAATCCGGCAACCGGGACAGCGCCCGAGCCTTGATGTGGTTGCCGAGTTCCCGCAGTCCTTCACGCTCTTCCTCGTCCGGAAAAGCATCGGCGCGCTTCTGCATCAGCGAATCCATGGCGACGCGGAAGTTGGTGCGCAGCTGGTCGTCGGCCAGGGCGCCCACCGCGCGGCCACGGAAGCTGTCGGTGAGTTCTTTGACCGGTATACGCTGGCTCATGGTTTCACCTCTCCGCTCACCCGCTCCCACAGAAAACTGGCCAGATGCCGGCCCCGGAAAGCTTGTTGCTGTTTTTCCAGGGAGCCGTTGATGTTGAGCAGGCAGCCACCATCGGCGGTCACCATTTCCACCGCCCCGGATTCCCGCAGCGAGCGGGTTTTATCCAGCACCATGGCGCCGGAAACTTCCGGCATGCGCACCGAGAAGGTGCCGCCAAAGCCGCAACATTCACTTTCGTGGTCGTGATCCAGCCGCTCGACGTTCGCCAGCTTGCCCAGCAACTCCCGGGCGTGCAGGTGGGTGTTCATTTCCCGACGGGCGGAACAGGACGTGTGCAGGGCAATCTGCGTGGGCTGGCCGAGATCCTGCCAGTCCACCTTGCATACGTGCAGCAGAAACTCGGTCAGTTCAAAAGTACGCTCGGCCAGGTTATCCACACGTTTCAGGGTATCGGGTTCTTCCGCAAACACTTCCCGGTAATGCTGCCGGAACATGCCGGCACATGAGCCGGAGGGCACCACCACCGGCAAGCCGTTGTCGAGCAGGTTGAGCTGTGCCCGTGCCACCTCCCGGGCCTCGTTCACGTAGCCGGAGGTCCAGGCCGACTGGCCGCAGCAGGATTGTTCCTGTGGAAAGTGCACGCGAATACCCTCCCGTTCCAGCAGGCGGATAGCATCCAGCCCGGCCTCGGGAAAGAACAAATCCACCACGCAGGTGCCGAACAAAATGACCTCGGCCGGCTTGGCCGGATACGTTCGTGGCCTGGAGCGCTCTGGAGCCACGCGGGTAGCATTGGGGGCGGCGTCGTAAAACAGCTCACTCATCAGTCATTGCCTCCGGGCGGTCCGGCCAGCAGCCGGCCACCCGTTGTGGTTATCCCAGTGTTATCAGTTCAGCAGCGGGTCCGTCAGCCCCAGGCCGTAGGCGGCCAGAAGCGCAATCGAACCGGTCATCACCAGGTAGTATAGGGTCGGCCAAACCGTCTTGCGCAGTGTCTGGCCTTCCCGGCCCAGCAACCCGACCGTTGCAGACGCCGCCACCACATTATGGATGGCCACCATATTGCCTGCCGCAGCACCCACGGCCTGCACGGCTACCATCAGGGCGGTGGACAGACCAAGGCTCTCGGCAACGCCAAACTGGAACTGGCTGAACATCATGTTGGAGACGGTATTGGAGCCGGCCAGGAACGCACCGAGTGCACCCACGGAGGGGGCCAGCAGCGGGTATATGCCGCCTACGGCATCGGCAGCCCAGGTGGCCATGGCCAGCGGCATGCTGGGCAGATCCGACAGGTTCACGCCGGAGTTGATCAGTATCCGCACCATGGGCACGGTGAACAGCAGCACGAAACCGGCACTCAGCAGCACGCCACCGGATTCTTTCACCGCCGAATTCAGCGCTTTCAGGTTCATCCGGTGGATGAAGAAGGTCGCCAGCACCACCATTACCAGAATACCGCCCGGAAGATACAGTGGCTGGATACCGGCGTTGATGCCGGCCTCGCCCAGGATATTGGAAAACGACACGCCAACGCTGGTGAAGGCTTGTTTGATCGGCTCAACGGTGCGGCTCAGAACCAGTACCACGCCAACCAACACGTAGGGCACCCAGGCCCGGAAACCACTCATCGGCTTGGCAGCGATGTCTTCCAGCTTCATCTCGATACTGCCCAACCACTCACTGGGCCAGTCTTTGCTGTCGGCAAAATCCCAGGTGCGTTTCGGAATCAGGAAGCCTTTTTTGGCGGCGGTGGTCACAATCGCCAGGCCAATCAGGCCGCCCAGCAGAGACGGGAATTCCGGCCCCAGGATCACCCCGGTCAGGGCGTAGGGCACGACAAACGCGATGCCGGCAAACAACGCAAACGGCAGAACCTCCAGCCCCTCTTTCCAGCTTTTGTTCTTGCCGAAGAAGCGGGTCATCATCGTCACCATCAGTACCGGCATAACAACACCGACAATGGCGTGGGTGATGGCCACTTCCGAGGTGATCAGCTGCAGGTAGGTATCCCAGTTGGAGCCCAGGGCTTCCAGTCGCTCGGTAATGCTGGCCCGATCCAGCCCCGTTGTCACCCCCACCACAATCGGGGTGCCCACGGCACCAAAGGATACCGGCGTGCTCTGCACCATCATGCCCAGCATGACCGCGGCCATGGCAGGAAAGCCCACCGCAACCAGCAAGGGCGCGGCGATGGCCGCCGGTGTACCGAAGCCAGACGCACCTTCAATAAAGCTGCCGAACAGCCAGACAATGATGATGGCCTGAATACGGCGATCCGGGGTGATGTTGGTAAAGCCAGCCCGAATCGTGGTGATGGCACCGGAATGTTTCAGGGTGTTCAGCAGCAATATCGCGCCGAAGATTATCCACAGCAGGCCAATCGTAATCACCAGCCCTTGCAGGGTGGAGGCGAGGATACGGTTCAGGGTCATATCCCAGGCGCCGTAGCCGATCAGCGCGGTGACCAGAAATACCACGGGCATGGCATGGCGGGCGGGCCAACGCATGCCAATCAGCAGCACTCCAGCCAGGAGAATGGGCGTAAACGCCAATAGGGCGAGCAATCCGGACGACATCATGTTCTCCAGGGTCTTGTTGTTGGATTCTGTTTTTGGATAATTGGTATTACCAATTTACAAACCTGTGCCGAGTACGTTATTTGAGCAGGCCTTGTGGTGTCAAAACCGCCCACTCATACATTAGTCGTATTGCCTTGAAGTTTTGTTGTAAAAACAAGCGTAGACGCAGGTAAGATTTATTGGTATGACCAATTTTTAGACACACAAGTGAGGCATCATGCCCATCAATCAGATTGCTCCCAAGCGGCTGGCCGACACCATTGTCGAGCAGCTGGAGACCATGATTCTGGAAGGAACCCTGGAGCCGGGGCAGCGCCTGCCGCCGGAACGGGTACTGGCGGAGCAATTCGGCGTATCCCGCCCGTCACTCAGAGAAGCCGTGCAGCGCCTGGCGGCCAAAGGCCTGCTGAAAAGCCGCCAGGGCGGCGGCAATTATGTGGCGGAGAATCTGGGAAGCAGCTTCAGCGACCCACTCATCCCGCTACTGGAAAAGCACCCGGAAGCACACCGGGATTTGCTCGAGTTCCGTCGCACACTGGAGGGCGACTGTGCCTTCTACGCGGCCCTGCGCGCCACGGAAGTGGATCTGGCACGGCTGGGCAAAGCCTGGGAAGAGCTCCACGCCTGCTACCAGAATTCCACTGCCCACAATCTGGAAGAAGAAGGGGCTGCCGATGCCCGCTTCCACATGGCTATTGCTGAAGCCAGTCACAACGTGGTGCTGCTGCACACCATGCGCAACCTGTTCAGCATGCTCAAGAACAACATTGTCACCAACATCGGTGGCATGTACTCCCGCGAGGTTCAGACCCGCCAGGGCCTGATGGACCAGCACCAGAAGCTGTATAACGCCATCGTTGAAGGCCGGGAAGAAGACGCCAGGGCCATCGCCGGGGAACACATACAGTTTGTGCAGCAAACCATATCGGAACGCAGCGAAACCGCGCGACGGAGTGAACGGGCGTTGAGAAGGGAAGGGAGCGGCGAACACCGGGCTCCATAAAAAAGCCGGGGCAAGCCCCGGCATAAGCAATCACACGATGCATCAACACAATGCATGTCGTCCTGATGAGCCTTCACACTAACCGGAAGAGATGACGCTTGTGTGACAGGGCACGCTAATCCGGCAACTTCTCCCAGATTGTGAGCTCCGAAAAACTGTGCTGGAACTTGTTGCGGGTCTCCCGGATCACGAAGGGCAGGCTCCGGGGCTCTGCCAGCAAGCGGAAACGGGGGGATAACGCCGCCTTGAGCCCATCCAGGGTGGTGAATGGCTCACCGTCTTTCAGGAAACCACCGAGCCAGTCCTGCCTGGGCGTGTACTCCTCCAGCCAGGTATAGGGTGAAGCAATCACCAGCAGCCCCAGCGCATTGATACGCTCATGGATCTGTTCCAGAAACAGGCATGGGTTGTAGAGACGGTCAATCAGGTTGCCGGCCAGCACCAGATCGTAGTCCCGGTAATCAGCGCCGAGATTGCAGGCATCGCCCTGATGGAACGCCACGCGGCGGGCAGCCTCAGTCAGACCCAGGGCTGCCAGTGACCGCTCCTGGTAGCTGACCAGCTCGCCCTCTTCGGGCCGCGCATACCGCGCAACCCCCTCCCGCACCACCTCACGGCATTTGCCGATAAAGGTTTCCGAATAATCGACCCCATCGACATGGTCAAACTGGCGGGCCAGCTCCAGCGAGGTACGTCCTACCGCACAACCGATATCCAACGCCCGGCAGGTGGCGCGGCCATCCAGCGCTCCAAGCGCGGCATCGGCCAGTTCTTTCGCGAAGTTGGCTTCACCATGCCAGCTTTCACCGAAGTGAAACTCCAGATACTGGGCCAGGGTGGTGTTGCTTTCGTAGTAGCCGGACGGCTCATTCATGATTGTCTCCTGGCGCCGACAGGCCTTTCCCTTGTTCCGTCGACCTTGGGTAAAACGGTTGTACCAACGGCGCAAGCCCTTTGGCATCATCTATGAACAGTTGCAGGTGCGGGAAAGGTATTTCAATGTCCGCTTCGTCCAGGGCCTCTTTAATCTTCTCAAGCACATCAGCCATAATTCTGGGCTGAACCTCCAGATTGTCCGGTGTAATCCAGATCTTGACCTCCAGATCGACTGAAGAGTTGCCCAGGGTCTTGACCACCACTCGCGGCTCCATACCCGACCCCTGCAAGACTTCAGAGTGCGCCAGCAGAACCGGCATTATCACGTCCCGCGCTGCCCTGGCAGACTCCTTGTAGGCAATGCCAACTGGAATGTTCAGGCGCGTCGCCCCTTCGGCGCTGTAATTGATGATCTCCGAGGACGCCACGTTATCGTTCGGGATCATGGTAAAGATATTGTCCCGGGTACGCAGCCAGGTGGTCCGCAGGGCGATCTTCACCACCTTACCATCCTGGCCGTTGATGGTGACCCAATCGCCAATCCGGAAGGGGCGCTCAATCAGCAACGTAATACCCGCAATAAAGTTCGACAGCGTGGACTGGGCCGCAAACCCGACGGCAATCCCCACGATCCCCAGACCCGCGACGATGGAGACCACATCGAAACCGAACTGGGACAGCACCGTAACGGCCGCGAAGGTAACGGTGAGCACCGAGAACAGATTCTCGACCAATTGGCGGATAGAGGGTTCCAGACGGTAGCGATTCATCGTCTCCCGCAGCAGACGACCAATCGCCAGCCAGCCCACAAAAAAGCCCAACGCCATCAGGCCCGCCCTGGCCATGCCCTTCAACAGCTCCGGCGAGGCCTCGAATTGCGCCATAATCACCAGCAATCCGCCCAGCCCGAACAGATAACGGATGCCAGTGCGCAACTGACCAAACCAGGGCTTCGAGCTGCGTCGGCTGCCGACGACAAGGCGTACCAGGCTGATCAGAATGGCATAGACCAGCAACAGAATGCCGAGGTAGATCACCGAAATCAGCAGTTGACTGAGAACATGCCCGGCCAGGGCCACCCAATCGGTCTGTCCGCCCGCGAGAGCGTCCAGGGTAGCCGAGAGATTCTGTGCTATCTGGCTTCGTACGGATTCAAACAGGGCTTCTGCCATAGGGCATCCTTTTCCAAACACTGCATACTACACCCGGAGCGGTGAACAACCTTTGCCTTCAGAATAGACTGCTATCCGCAAACCGGCCGGGGATTACAGAACCGATTCCAGGGCCTGAATCAACCGGGCATCTTCGGGACGCACCTGGCTCGGGAAACGGGCTGCCACCTTACCCTCACGATCGATCACATACTTGGTGAAGTTCCAGCTTGGCGGCTGGCTCTGGCGATTGATTTCCTGAAACACCGGATTGGCCTGCTCACCGGTCACTGCGCTCGGCGCGATCATGGTAAAACTCACACCAAAGTTCACAAAACAGACCTTCGCGGCTTCTTCTTCGGAATCCGCCTCTTGCCGGAAGTCATCACTGGCAAATCCCACGACCGTCAGCCCCCGATCCTTGTACCGCTGGTGCAGGGCCTCCAGGCCTTCAAACTGACCGGTATAACCACAACGGCTGGCTGTGTTCACCACCAGCATCGGCTTGCCAGCAGCCACCTCGCACAGATTCACCGAATCCCGGGAGTGCAGCTTGCGCTGCTCGTGGTCCAGGAAATCCGGGCAATCCCGGGCAACGGCAGGCACCGTCAACCCTAGCAGTAAAAGCACACTCACACACTTCAAGACTGTCCAACGCATCATCGGCCCTCCTGTCGACAGATCCCCTGTATACGCACTGGATTACCAAACTGCTCAGGCGCGTTGTCCACATTGACACAAACCGGCAAAGCATCCTTCACAAAACTCTCATGTCATCGTCACACAGCACGGTCAGATTGTGGTGTCAAAACACACAACATAACCGAAACAAGGACAGTACCATGACGATGAAACCAACGCTGCTGGCAGCCGCCATCGGCGGCCTTCTGGCATCGACAACACAGGCATCGCTGGTCATCAGCGAGTATGTCGAAGGCTCCAGCAACAACAAAGCCATTGAACTGCTCAACACCGGCAATGCGGTGGTGGATCTTGCTCCCTGGGAGCTGCAGGTTTTCTTCAACGGCAGCGCCACCCCCGGGCAAACCTTCAACCTGGAGGGTTCGATTGCTCCGGGCAGCAACTTCGTTTTCGCGCATAGCGCTGCTGACCCGGCCATTCTCGCTGTGGCGGATCAAACCACCGGAGCCGGGCTGTTCAACGGTGATGACGCTGTCCTGCTCCTGAACGGCGGCACGGTTGCCGACAGTATCGGCCAGGTCGGCACAGACCCCGGCAGCTACTGGGGCTCCGGGGATACCCGCACTCAGGATCGCACTCTGCGCCGCCGTGCAGGCACCCTGGCCGATACCGATGCCTACGATGATTACGACCCGGCCACAGTCTTTGACGGCTTTCCCCAGAACAGCTTCGACGATCTCGGCGTCGCCGGCAACGATGACGATAACCCGGACCAGCCACCGACTGCGCCGGATCTGACCTGTGGTGCTCCCGCCACCCGCATTTCGGACATTCAGGGCGAAGGCGATATCAGCCCGGTTGCCGGCCAGCACGTGGTGATCGAAGCCGTAGTTACGGCCGCCTTCAACACCAACGATGGCCTTGGCGGCGTCTTTGTGGAGGAAGAAGCCTCAGACCGCGACGACAACCCTGCAACCTCCGAAGGCCTGTTTGTCTATGCGCCAACTCTGAACGCCGAGCCCGGCCAGCGCCTGCGGCTTGCCGGTGAAGTGACCGAATACGACGGCCTGACCGAATTGACCAACCTGAGCGGTACCGAAAACTGTGGTAATGCGGAGCTTCCACCGGCGGCGCAGATCTCCCTGCCCTGGGCCGATGCCACTGCTCCGGAAGCCTTTGAAGCCATGCGGGTACAATTCAGCGCGCCTCTTGTGGTGAACGACAACTACGACCTGGGCCGTTACGGCAGCCTGACCCTCGGGAGCGGTCGCCACTTTATCCCCACCAGTATCGCTGAGCCCGGAGCGGATGCCGCACTGGTGGCTGATCTGAATGCGCTGGACCGGATTATCCTGGACGACGCCAGTAACCGCCAGAACCCGGCCATCGTGCCCTACCCGACACCGCAACTGAGCGCCAGCCAGACCGTGCGCGCTGGCGACACCGTTCAGGATCTTGCCGGCGTTCTCGACTACCGTTTTTCGGAATGGCGTCTGCAGCCGACCGCGAGCCCGTCCTTCAGCCAGGCAAATGCACGTGTAACCGAGCCCGGCCTTGAGGATCGCGGTAACCTGGTGGTGGCTTCTTTCAACGTGCTGAACTTCTTCAACGGTGACGGCATGGGTGGCGGATTCCCGACGGCGCGGGGCGCAGACAACCCGGAAGAACTGGCCCGCCAGACCGAGAAGCTGGTCAGTGCCCTGGTCGCCCTTGATGCCGACATCATCGGCCTGATGGAAATCGAGAATGACGGCTACGGCCAGACCAGTGCCATTGCCGAACTTGCCGGGGCCCTGGGTTCCGAATGGCAGTGGGTCGATCCCGGCCTGGCACAACTGGGCAATGATGACATTGCCGTTGGCCTGCTGTATCGCGCCGACCGTGTCGAGATCGTTGGCACCGCCGCCACTCTGAGCGCGGCTCCTTTTGATCAGTTGAACCGCCAGCCCCTGGCACAGACCTTTCGGCTGAAGGATTCAGACGATGGCGTCACCATTGCCGTCAACCACTTCAAGTCCAAAGGCTGCGGCAGTGCCGAAGGCAGCAACGCTGACCAGAACGATGGTCAGGGCTGCTGGAATCCAGTACGGACCCAGGCCGCCCAGGCGCTGGCATCCTGGCTGGCAGACGATGCCACCGGAACCGGCGAACCGGATGTGTTAATCATCGGCGATCTCAACGCCTACGCGAAAGAAGACCCCATTCGCGCCCTGGCCAGTGCCGGCTATACCGATTTACTGGCGGCCTACGTTGGCGAGCAGGCGTATTCCTACGTGTTCTATGGCCAGGCAGGCTACCTGGACCACGCTCTGGCCAATACCGCCCTGGCCGGCAAAATTGCCGATACCACCGTCTGGCCGATCAATGCCGATGAGCCCCGAGCCCTGGACTACAACACCGAGTTCAAGACGCCGGAGCAGCAGGCCAGCTTCTACGCACCGGACGCTTACCGGGCCTCTGACCATGACCCTGTGATCGTTGCCCTGAATCTCGATACCAGAACCCCCGCAGACCGCGCCGACCTGAACGGCGATGGCCGCGTTAACGGCCGGGACCTGTCCCGCCTGGTGCTGGCGATGCTGTTCGGCAAAGCCACAGCTCCGGCTTACGACATTGACGGTGACGGGCGCATTAACCATTACGACCTGATCGCCCTGATTCGCGTGCTGACCAGCCGCTAACCCCCACAACGGAGATAGAGTAATGATTCGGCAAGGACTCTGGCTGGCAATCCCGCTGATTGCCCTGACCGGCTGTAACAGTGATAACGACGACGCGCCCGCCACGGAAACCGAGCGCTTTACCGTTAACATCTTGCATATCAACGACCACCACTCCCATCTGGAAGCGGGCTCACAGTCCCTGGATATCGCTGGTGAAGAAACCGAATTCAGCGCCGGCGGCTTCCCCCGGGTGATCGCCAAGATCAACGAACGAACCGCCGAACTGGACAACGTGCTGAAACTGCATGCCGGAGATGCCATGACCGGCACCCTGTACTTCACCTCCTTCGAAGGTGAGGCCGATGCCGAGCTGATGAACCAGGTTTGTTTTGATGCCTTTGCACTGGGCAATCACGAGTTTGATCGTGGTGACGAAGGGCTGGTGAAATTCCTCGACTACCTGGCGGCAGGCAGCTGTAACACGACGGTTCTCGCGGCCAACGTCAAACCGGCCATCGGCACCCCTTTGGCCCCGGTGGCCCAGGACGATTACATCCAGCCGTACACCATCAAGAACATTGATGGCCAGCAGGTGGCCATCATCGGCATCGACATCGCCACCAAAACCCGCAACAGCTCAAGCCCGCTGGCAAGCACTGAGTTTCTGGACGAAACCGAAACCGCCCAGGCCATGATTGATGAGCTGAACGACCAGGGCATCGACAAGATCATCCTGCTGACCCACTACCAGTATGCCAACGATCTGGCACTGGCCGAGCGCCTGTCTGGAGTGGATGTCATTATCGGCGGAGATTCCCACACCCTGCTTGGCAACTTTGACGCCTACGGCCTGAGTGCCTCCGGCCCCTACCCCACCGAAGTGACCAATGCCGACGGCGACAAAGTGTGCGTGGCCCAGGCCTGGCAGTATTCGCGTGTGCTGGGTGAACTGAGCGTGACCTGGGAGAACAATGGCACTGTTTCCTCCTGCTCCGGAACGCCACACCTGCTCCTGGGCAACCCCATCATCCGTGATGACGGCACCGACGATGGCTACCAACCCCAAGGCGAGGAACTGGCCGCCATTCGGGCAGCCATCGAGGCGGACCCGCAACTCAGCCTTGTGACGGACGACCCGACCGGCGCTCAAACCCTGGCCACGTACGCCAACCAGTTGGACAGCTTCCGCAATCAGGTCATCGGTACCGCATCCGAGGACCTGTGCCTGGCCCGAATTCCCGGCCGGCCATACGGCGATGACACCTGCGCCAACGAAGACCCGAACCGTGGGGGGGATATCCCGAACCTGGTGGCTCAGGCCTTCCTGTTCCAGAGCAAGAATGCCGATGTTTCGATCCAGAACGCCGGCGGCGTTCGCACCGACATTCTGGCCGGCGATATCACCATTGGTGATGCCTACAACCTGCTGCCGTTTGCCAATACCCTTACCGATCTGCCCATGACCGGAGCAGAAATCAGACAGGTGCTGAATGAAGCAGTGGATTTCGCCCACGTTGAAGGCGGCTCCACGGGTGCCTACCCCTATGCCGCCGGTCTGCGCTGGACCGTCGACATGACCAGGCCTGCTGGCGAACGCCTTTACGACATCGAAGTTCGGCCCCGGAGTGAAACCACCTGGCGCGCTCTGACCGACGCTGAAACCCTGAACGTCGTCACCAACAGCTTCACCGCGGCTGGCCGTGACGGCTACCTGACCTTCGGAACCGTCAGCGAGGATGGCCGAGCCACGGATACCTTTCTGGACTATGCCCAATCCTTCGTCGATTACGTCAAGGAAGAGGTAACCCTCAGCAAGCCCGTCCAGGGCGAGTACTCCACTCAGATGTACACGCCAGCACCGTAACGAGTGCTTGCAGGAGCATCCGGCACTAACGGATGCTCCTGCCCCTCCTGTCATTACCCTTGAAGAAACCGTCCGCTGGCGTCATTGTGAAACGCTGAACACCGTTGTTTCTTCACAGGTACCGGAACCCCATGTCCAGAACACCCGATTACTCCCTGCTCGAACTGGCCTCCGTGCGCGAGGGCGACTCCGTAGCAACGACACTGGCCAACAGCGTGCGTTACGCCCAGCATGCGGAGGCACTTGGCTTCAAGCGTTTCTGGCTGGCAGAGCACCACAATATGGAAGGGATTTCCAGTTCCGCCACCTCGGTATTGGTGGGGCACATCGCTGGCAAAACCGGGAGTATCCGGGTGGGCTCCGGCGGTGTCATGCTGCCGAACCATCCACCGCTGGTGATTGCCGAGCAATTCGGCACCCTGGAATGTCTCTATCCGGGCCGAATCGATCTCGGCCTTGGCCGCGCGCCGGGCACCGATCCAGTCACCGCCCGGGCACTGCGACGGGATGGTCTGGGCGCCGAGCAATTCCCGGAAGACGTAGCCCGTCTGCAGAACCTGCTGGGACCGCTTCAACCGGGCCAACCGGTGAAGGCCATTCCCGGCGCCGGCACCAATGTCCCCATCTGGCTTCTGGGCTCCAGCCTGTACAGCGCTCAGCTGGCGGCAATGCGGGGCCTCCCTTATGCCTTCGCCGGCCACTTCGCACCGCGGCTCTACCGGGAAGCCCTGAAGGTCTATCGCGAGAACTTCGAGCCCTCAGAACAGCTGCGACAGCCCTATGCCATGCTGGCCATTCCCGCTATCCCGGCGGCCTCAAAGGACGAAGCGCGCCATCTGGCCACCACCAGCTACCAGCGCATTCTGGCCCTGTTCCGCGGGCAGCCCCTGTGGATGCGACCGCCGGTCGAATCCATGGACGGGCTCTGGAATCCGGCCGAAGAGGCCGGCGTGCGGGACTTCCTGAAACTGCAGATCATGGGCAACAGTGAAGACCTGCGCCAGCAACTCGACGACCTGCTGGCCGACATTCAGGTGGACGAACTGATGTTCACCATTGATATCCACGACCCGGACAAACGCCGGCAGGCCCTGGATATCCTGGCCGAAACCCGTTCCCCGCAAACTGACTCCGACGCAACCATCAACTAGGCAGAACCTGATCATGGCTCAACCGGCATTCCATGTGTTTCTCTCCCACGGTCTGGAAAGTGGCCCCGGCAGTACCAAGATCCAGGCCCTGAAAACGGTGGCGGAAACGTTTTCAGGCGTTTATGCCGAGGCGGTGGATCATCGCAGCACTAAAGACCCTGCCGAACGCCTCGCGCAGATGCGACACGCCATGGCAGCTGTCGGTGCAAAGCCCGAACAGACCATCCTGGCAGGCTCCAGCATGGGCGGCTGGGTCTGCGCCCGGACCAGCGAACAGACGCCGGTCAGGGGCTGTTTTATGCTGGCACCAGCACTGGCGCTACCGGATTATCCGGAGTCCAACCCGGTGATCGGCGCCCGCCACGCTCGCATTATCCACGGCTGGAACGACGATGTGGTACCGGTAATGCCGGTTCTGGAGCTGGCCCGGAAGCAGCAGATTGAAGCCCTGGTTCTACCCGACGGACATCGGCTGGAAAACAGTGTCCAGCGGGTGGCAGAGGAGTTCAGAAGGTTCCTGTTCCTGTGTGTTGAAAACCCGAATCCATCCTGAATTCATGCACTTGCAATTTGACTTAATCGGCTATTGGCGCGCAGGTTATTTCCCCCGTTTCCTTGCGAAAACCGCTTTGATTTGCCAGTCTTTAATAATGTAACAATGGATTAACGTAAAATAACGAGCGGAGACAACCCGATGAGCAGCACAAGTAAATTCAGGAAACTGGCTGGTATTTCAGCGCTGGCATTTGCCGGCCTGACCGCGGCAAATGCCGTGAATGCCGCCAACTGGCGCTACGCCCATGAAGAATACGAAGGCGACGTTCAGGACGTATTCGCATATAAGTTCAAGGAATACATTGAAGAGAATTCCGACCACACCCTGCAGATTTACCGTTTCGGTGAGCTGGGTGAGTCTGACGACATCATGGAACAGACCCAGGCCGGTATCCTTAACTTTGTAAACCAGTCTCCTGGCTTTACCGGCTCCCTGATCCCGGAAGCGCAGATCTTCTTTATTCCTTACCTGATGCCTACCGACATGGACCAGGTGATCAAGTTCTTCCGTGAATCCGAGGCCATCAACGAAGACTTCCCGGAGTTGTATTCCGAGAAAGGCCTGGAGCTGCTGAAGATGTACCCGGAAGGGGAAATGGTGGTGACTGTGGATGAGCCGGTTACCTCACCAGAAGAGTTCAACAACAAGAAGATCCGGGTAATGACCAACCCGCTTCTGTCCGAGACCTACTCTGCGTTTGGTGCCACTCCCACGCCCCTGCCCTGGGGTGAAGTATACGGTGCGTTGCAGACCAACATGATCCAGGGTCAGGAGAACCCGATTTTCTGGATTGAGTCAGGTGGTCTGTATGAGGTTTCCCCGAACCTGGTATTCACCGGCCACGGCTGGTTCACCACCGCCATGATGGCGAACCAGAACTTCTACGAAGGCCTGTCTGATGAGGACAAGAAGCTGGTTCAGGATGCCGCTGATTACGCCTTCGAGGAAATCATCGTGCACATTGATGGTCTGGCGGACGAGGCCCTGGAAAAGATCCAGTCCAACAGCGACGAAGTTACCGTTACCCGTCTGACTGACGAACAGATCGAAGCCTTCAAGGCCCGCGCGCCACAGGTGGAAGAGAAGTTCATCGAAATGACCGGTGAGCGTGGTAAAGAGCTGCTGGAGCAGTTCAAGGAAGATCTGAAAGAAGTTCAGAACGACTGAACCTCGCCAAACGGTTGCCCCCGCTCCGGCGGGTGGCAACCCAGCTTTAACCCCGCCCCGCCGGGGATTCTTCCCGCCGGGAGCGACATGTTCTGGAGCAGAATCCATGTCCGAGAATTCCCCGGAGATCGAAGACGATACCGGTCACTATGAGTCCGGCTTGCCTGGCTTTCTGGGCACGATTGACGTCTGGATTTCAAAAATCGAAGCCCTCATGCTCGCCGCTGGCGTGATTCTGATGGCGGTAAACACCTGCGCCAATGTTATTGCCCGTTTCGTGTTCAGTGAGGGCCTGTTTTTCTCCGGTGAAATCAACCGGATTCTGATCATTCTGATTACCTTTGCCGGCATTGGCTACGCCGCCCGGCACGGCCGCCATATCCGCATGTCCGCCATGTACGATGCCTTCCCGACCAAGGGCCGTAAGGTACTGATGATCATCATCGCCCTGTTTACCTCCGTGGTCATGTTTTTCCTGTGCTATTACTCCTTTGAGTACATCCAGACCCTGTACAGCCGAGGTCGGATTTTGCCAGCGCTTGGTTTTGAGATTTGGTGGATTTACATCTGGGCCCCTGTCGGTTTCGCCATTACCGGCATCCAGTACCTGCTGACCGCCATCAAGAACTTCACCACCAAAGACGTGTACCTGTCGACGGGTGTGGTGGATGGCTACGCCGATACCGAAACCGAAGTCTGAAGCAGCGTGAACCCATAGGTTAAGGAAAGACACACCATGGCAACTATTATGATGATCGTCATGATCGGGCTGCTGCTTCTGGGCTTCCCGATGATGATTCCGCTAACCACTGCTGCCGTCATCGGCTTCGTTATGATGTTCGATGGCTTCGGGCAGATGGGCACATTCATCCAGCAGATGATGGGTGGCATCCGGCCAGCGTCGTTGATTGCGGTACCCATGTTCATTCTGGCGGCCGATATCATGACCCGGGGCCAGTCTGCGGACCGCCTGATCAATATGGTCATGGCCTTTATCGGCCACATCAAAGGTGGCCTCGCCATCAGTACCGCCACCTCATGCACCCTGTTCGGGGCGGTGTCTGGCTCAACCCAGGTCGCAGTGGGCTCACCGCTGCGCCCGAAAATGCTCAAGGCTGGCTACTCCGATCCCTTCACGCTGGCTCTGATTATCAACGCCAGTGATATCGCCTTCCTGATCCCTCCCAGCATCGGCATGATCATCTACGGGGTCATCTCGGAAACCTCCATTGCCGAACTGTTCATTGCGGGCATCGGCCCGGGCATCCTGATTTTGTTCATGTTCTCGATCTACTGCCTGATCTACGCCTACAAGAACGATGTTCCGACTGAAGCCAAGGCCAGCTGGAAAGAACGGGCGATGTCAGTCAGGGATGCCTCCTGGCCCCTGATGTTCCCGGTGATCATTGTCGGTGGTATCTACGGTGGTATTTTCAGCCCCACCGAGGCAGCTGCAGTCTGCGTGCTCTACGCCTTCTTGCTGGAATTTGTGGTCTTCCGGTCGCTGAAACTGAACGACATTTACAAGATTGCCAAATCCACCGGGCTGATCACGGCTGTGGTGTTCATTCTGGTGGCCGTGGGTAATGGCTTCTCCTGGATCATTTCCTTTGCCCAGATTCCCCAGGCCATCCTGGAAGCGGTGGGCGTCAACGAGGCCGGACCTGTGGGCGTGCTGATTGCCATCTGTGTGGCCTTCTTCATCGCCTGTATGTTCGTCGATCCCATCGTGGTTATCCTGGTGCTGACACCGATCTTTGCGCCCGCCATTCAGGCCACCGGGCTGGATCCGGTGCTTGTCGGTGTGCTGATTACCCTGCAGGTGGCCATCGGTTCTGCCACGCCACCCTTTGGCTGCGACATTTTCACCGCCATTGCCATCTTCAAACGGCCCTACATGGAAGTTATCCGGGGTACGCCTCCGTTCATATTCATGCTGGTGGCGGCTGCCGGCCTGATCATCGCCTTCCCGGATATTGCCCTGTTCCTGCGTGACATCGCGTTCAGGGACTAGATCCACAGCCACTGATCAAAGGAGAACAACATGTTTAAACGGATTCTGGCCGCTGTGGATGGTTCCAAAACCTCACTCAAGGCACTGGATAAAGCCATTGAACTGCAGAAACTGATCCCGGACGCCGAGATCTACATCCTCTGTGTGTACAAGCATCACAGCCTGTTTGAGGCGTCGTTGTCTATCGGAAGGCCCGACGACATGGACATCCCGGACAAGGTGCTGTCTGAGTATGCCAAAGGCGTAGTGAACCACGCCAAGGAGCTGGCCAAGGAGCATGGCGCCACCAAGGTACGCGGTTTCGTCAAAGCCGGCCGGCCCTCGAAGGTGATTGTGAAATTTGCCCAGGACAAGGAGGCCGACCTGATTGTAGTGGGCACCAAGGGCACCAACAGCGACAAGGATGGCACCTTTCTGGGCAGCGTCTCGCACCGGGTTGCCTCCCAGGCCAAGTGCCCGGTGCTGGTGGTCTGAACCGGCGAAACCCTCCCCGCAGTACCGCCGGACAGCATATTCCTTGCTGTCCGGCAATCACGGATTTCCGCAGTCTGCTTGATTTTTCACCGTGCTAGACTGCCTCGCCTCGGATTACTTCTCATTCACAAATCACAAGGCGTCTAGCCATGACTGCAATTGTTGATTTTCTCAACTCGATCCTCTGGGGCTATGTCCTCGTCTATGGCCTGCTTGCCGTCGGTGTATTCTTTACCATCCGTCTGGGCTTCCTTCAGTTCGTCAATTTCGGCGAAATGGTCCGCGCCATCCGTGGCTCCCGGGAAAGCGATGTACACGGGATTTCTCCGTTCCAGGCCCTGTGCACCAGCCTGGCTTCCCGGGTGGGTACCGGTAACCTTGCCGGGGTTGCGGTTGCCCTGTACCTGGGCGGCGCCGGTGCCATTTTCTGGATGTGGATGGTAGCCCTCGTCGGTATGGCCACCGGTTACGCTGAAAGCACTCTGGCCCAGCTGTACAAGGTTCGCGACGGCAAGGGCCAGTACCGGGGAGGCCCGGCGGTGTACATTGCCAAAGGCCTGAAAGCGCCCTGGGCCGCGGCCATTTTCGCGGTCTGCCTGATTATCTCCTTCGGCCTGGTTTTCAACGCCGTACAGGCCAACTCCATTGCCGATGCCATGCAGGGCGCCTTTGGTGCGCCCAAGCTGGGTGTCGGCGTGGTCATCGCGGCTTTTGCCGGCATTGTCATCTTTGGCGGTCTGCGCAAGATCGTTCGCTTCGCTGAGTTTGTCGTGCCGTTCATGGCCGGCGCCTACGTACTCCTGGCGCTGGGCGTGATGGCCCTGAACATTACCGAAGTCCCGGGCATTCTGGCGCTGATCGTAAAAAGTGCTTTTGGCCTGGAAGAGGCCGCCGGCGGCGCGGCAGGCTCCGTTACCGCTGCCATGCTGAATGGCATCAAACGCGGCCTGTTCTCCAACGAAGCCGGTATGGGCTCGGCACCCAACATTGCCGCGACCGCAACCCCGGCTCCGCACCATCCCTCTTCACAGGGTCTGGTTCAGGCATTCGGTGTCTTTATCGATACCATCATTGTCTGTACGGCGACCGCCGTGATGATCCTGTTGGCAGGCGTTCTGGAGCCGGGTTCCGGTGTGACCGGCACCCAGTTGACCCAACAGGCCATGGAAGTACACCTGGGTGAGTTCGGGGGCTACTTTATCGCCATCGCGATTCTGTTCTTCGCCTTCACCTCCATTGTCGCCAACTACACCTACGCCGAGAACGCTTTGATCTACCTGCGCGGTGGCAACACTCTGGGCTTGACCCTGTTGCGGCTCGCTGCGCTGGGCATGGTGATCTGGGGTGGCTACGAAGCGGTGGTCACGGTATTCAATGCGGCGGACGCATCCATGGGGCTGATGGCCACCATCAACCTGATTGCTATCGTTCTGTTGTCCGGCACGGTTGTGAAACTGACCAAAGACTACCTGGCTCAGCGCAAGGAAGGCCTGGTGCCGCACTTCAAGTCCAAGGACTATCCTGAGCTGCACGAAAAGATCGACAGCAATATCTGGCATTGATGTCAGAGCGTGGCCGCAACTACTCGGTTGCGGCCCGCTTCCTTGGCCTGATAGAGCGCCTTGTCGGCGGCCCGGAACAGCTCGTCATACTCCGCGCAGTTTTCCGGCCAGCAGGCAATACCGGCTGAAATGGTCAGGCTGCCCAGGTTTTCATTCCGATGCTCCACCTGCTCGGCTGCAATGGCCGCCCGCAACTGCTCGGCCCGCTGACGGGCTTCCTCAAGGGATGCCCCCGGCATCAGCACCGCAAACTCCTCACCGCCGTAACGACATACGGTATCACTGCCGCGAAAGTAGGTACCGAGCACGTCACCGACCATTCTTAGCGCCTGATCGCCGGCCTCGTGGCCGTGGCAGTCATTGAACTGTTTGAAGTGGTCGATATCGAAGATCAGCAGGCAAAGCGGCCTGTCGGATCTGGCCGACACTTCCCGCTCATGGCGAAAGAGTTCATCAAAGTAGCGACGATTTTTCAGGCCGGTCAGACTGTCCTCATAGGAGAATCGTTGCAATTCAGCCCGCAAGGCCAGACCAGACAAGGTAATGCCAATTTTCTCAACCGACTGGTATACCCAGGCAATCACCCGTGCGATGCCATAGTCTTTCACCACTGGCGGCAGATCCGGGCGCTCCAGCATCAACACCCCTTCAGGCCGATTGCCGGAGCGGGCAGACTCTACCCGCAGGAAGAAACACATTTGAGCCGGTAAATCGTAGCTACGCACCGGCAGTACGGTTTCAGTCAGGGCAGAAAGATTCGACCCCAGTGACGCCGGGAACACGTCCTCCGGGGCGCTGCCCCAGTGAACCACGCGGTCGTAATGCCCATCGACGCCTCTTCGATAAAAGCAACCGGTCATGGGCAGGTAGAGTTCCGGCATGGCTCTTAACAGGGGCTCGAAGGCTTCCTCAATGCCGGCGCAATCCTGCAGGGCAGCAATGACATCCGCCAGCTTCTGGCTTTTCTTGCTTTCCAGTGCCAGCAACCGGGCCCGGGCAACTTCCCTTTCTGCCAGTGACTCAGCGCGGGCGGTGCGCTCCTGAACCTTCTGTTCCAGCCGGATGTTCAGTTGCTGGAGCTCTTTCTGGGTCTTGCCGTAGTGCCAGACCGAAATGCTGACCACCGCCAGCGAGAAACCCAGCGCGCCCCAGCTCACCGGCACCCGGCCCCAGGGCAGGAACCCGTGAGCAACGGCCATATCGACGATCAGCAGCACGGCCAGCACACCACAGGCCACCACCAGCACCTGCTGCTCCCGGAACAGCACGCAGAAGCGAGGCAATACAGCCCCAGCCATCAACACCAGGGAGACCAGAAGCAACACATCAAACACCGGGAAGGTCGACGAAAGGTCGACCGCGCCGACCAACGCCAGGGCCAGGGCGCTCACCGCCAATCCAAGATGAATCCACACCAGCCAGCTGATCAGCGCCGGGCGCGCAGCGCCCAGCCATTGCCGCAACAACAAGGCCAACGCCATAGGAATCAGGTAGTAAGAGCCGGCCGCGAGGTAGTCCCACAACAAAGGTTTGTAAGCAATCAACAAGCTCGCCTGGCTCTCAGCCAACAGCATCACCGAGGTCAGGAATGAAAACAGAGCAATGCTGGCGAAACTGCGCTGGCCCCTTTGGATTACGGCGAACACCAGAGCCAGAAAAGCTATCAGAGCCGACAATGCCGAGACTACCAGTTCCTCAGCAGCTCCCCCGAGGAGGTATACCGTCAGATCGGCATGATCGGTAATCCCGACCTCCCCCCATAACCCTATGTCGGTGTAATTCGAGAATATCCGGAAATAGAGCGTCTCTCCCTGATAATCCTCGGGTAGCCGTATTTCATGCCAGGGCCATCCCTCAAAACGGCCCCTTCCCTCTTGGTCAAAGGTGCCATATTGATAGAGCAATTCACCCCGAAACCAGGCCTGCACAATGATGTCGACGCTATAAACATAAAGGACAGGCTGGTACCAGCTACCTTCCGGCAATTGCACCCTGAACCAGGCATGCTCACGACCATCGCGGCCAGGAGGGTTCGATGGAAAACCAATGTCGTGCCAGTGTTGTGGAGAGTCTTCAAGGATCCACAATGGCGTGCCATCAGGCAAAAACGGGGAATCTCCCCAGCGATACTGCCACCCTTCATCCACCGGCTGGATAGCGGCAAATCCAGGCTGGGACAGACAGACCCCGAGGGCGATGATCACCAGCAGAAATCTGATGCGACAAGTGGACGCGTGCAAAGCAGAACCCGCTTTCAGGAGTGATCGTTCCAGTATAAACCGTAAACGCCAGATACAGAACTTTCTCAACTTTTTTGTCGGAGGGTAAACAGCGCAAGCAACGCAGACACCAGCATCAGAAACAGCGCCACCGCGTTCAACACCGGCGTTGAGCCTTCCCGCAGACGATTGAACAGGGCCACGGTGAGCGGGGTATCACTACCGGTGAGCATGACCGTGGTATTGAAGTTCTCGAAGGACATCAAAAACGCCATTGCCGCGGCCCCGAGGATGGAGGGAAGCAGCCACGGCAGGGTAACCGTGAACCACGCCACAAGCGGCGTGGCACCCAGATTGAGGGCAGCCTCTTCCAGCTGTCGGTCGAATTTGCGCAGCCTGGCCGCAATCACCAGAGTAGCCAGGGTGGTAATGAAGGTGACCTGCCCCATCACCACCAATGTCAGCCCCGGCCGGAACAAGTCCAGCTCGATACCCCACAAGCGGGAGACATCGTTGGCCATGCCACTGTAGAACACCAGAATGGATACCCCGAGAATCACGCCCGGAATCACCAGCGGCAGCAGCATCAACAGGTACAGCAGCTCCTTGCCGCGAAACTCCACCCGCTCGAACAATACTGCATTCACGCAGCCAAGCCCCACACTGACCAGCGTCACCCAGAACGCAATTTTGGTACTGACCCAGAGCGCACTGAGCAATCCGTCGTCGTGAAACAGCCCGGTACGCCCGTCGGTGCCGTCGGCCAGATACCAGTCCAGGGTAAAACCCTGCCACGGTAATGACGGGAACGGCGAGTCGTTGAATGCGAACACGGCCGTCACCAGCAAAGGCAACGCAAGATACAGGAAAAAGGCCAACAGATAGCTCAGGTAAAGGGCATCAAACAACCGGGACCGAGGTACAGAACGGATCATGACATCACCCCATAACCTTGCGCAGGGATTGCCCGGTCAGCTTCAGGCCCAGCCAGACCAGCAGCGACGACAATACCAGTAGCAAGACCCCCAAAGCCGCCCCCTGCTCCCAGTTAAACCGGGTGATGAACTGGGTGAAAATCTGCTGAGTAAACCAGGCACTGTCTTTGCCCCCCATCAGAATCGGCGTGAGGTAACTGCCCAGGGTGAGCATGAACACCACAATACAGCCGGAGACAATGCCCGGCATGGCCCAGGGAATCACTACCTCCCGCAGCACGGTACCGTGGCCGCCACCCAGATCGTAGCCGGCCTCGACCAGGTTCTCGTCCATGCCGTCGAGCGTGGTCACCAGCGGCACCACCATAAACAGCAGGCCGTTGTAGACCAGGCCGATGATCACCGCGACATCGTTGTAGAGCATCTCCACCGGGCCATCCACCCAGCCCAGCGCCTGCAGCCAGGAACTGAACAGGCCGCTCTCCCGCAACAGGATCATCCAGCCGTAGGTACGCACCAACTCGCTGGCCCAGAACGGGATCAGGCAAGCCAGGAACAGAATACCCTTGCTCCTCCCACGGGCCAGGCGGGCAATGTACCAGGCAATGGGAAAGGCAATCAGCAGGGTGAGGAAGGTGGTGAACAGGGACATGAGCCCGGTACGCACGAAGGTACGCCAGTAGTAGGATTCACTGAAGAAATTCTGGTACTGCTCCAGCCCCCAGGCCAGGGTATCCCAGCTTTCCCGTACCTGGAACGACACCCGCAACATCTGTAGATGGGGCACCAGCACCAATAGCACTATCCAGAGCAGGAAAGGCGCCAATAACAGCCACAGCGAGAAACGGCTAACCGAGCTATTCACTGGTGCGCAGCTCCAAATACCCGGGCCAGGTCCGGATCCCACGACAGCTCAAGGTGGCCGTCCTGCGTCAGCGCCGGCGCCGAGCCGTCCTGGGGGAGTCGTGCAAATAGTGCCTGGCCATTGCTTTCGACTTCAACCCGGCTGTTGGCGCCATCAAACAGCGTGGTCCGGACTCGGGTCTGCAGTGAGGAGGAACCCGCGACCGCAGCCGTTTGCGAAAACGACAATGATTCCGGCCGAATGTACAATTCTGCCTGGGCACCAGGTGCCAGGCCCGCCGATGCAGCCCGACCGCGTACCACCGCACCATCGCTCATACGAACAGCCGCCACATCATCGGCCACGGACACCACCGTCCCCGCCAGGCGATTGTTGTCGCCGACAAACCCCGCGACAAACGGCGTTGCCGGATGCCGGTAAAGCTCCTCCGGCGGCGCCACCTGCTCGAAGCGGCCATTTTTCATCACCGCCACCTGATCCGACATCACCATGGCTTCGGACTGGTCATGGGTGATGTACACAAAGGTGGTGCCAAATTGCTTTTGCAGGTGTTTGAGCTCGACCTTCATCTGCTCCCGAAGTTTCAGATCCAGGGCACCGAGAGGCTCATCCAGCAACAACAAGGTGGGTTCGAGCACCAGGCAGCGGGCCAGGGCCACGCGCTGGCGCTGGCCACCCGACAATTCCTGGGGATTGCGATTCTCCAGTTCCGGCAGCCCCACCTGTTCCAGCACCCGTGCAATCCGCTTGCGGCGCTCGGCCGCGGGCACCTTCTTGCGTTTCAGGCCATAGCCAATGTTGTCACCGACGGACATGGTGGGGAACAGCGCCAGGTGCTGGAACACCATGTTCACCGGGCGCTTGTTAGGCGGCACCTCATTCATGCGCTGGCCGCGAATGAAGATATCTCCTTCATCCGGCTTGTCGAAGCCTGCCAGCAGCCGCAGCAGGGTGGTCTTGCCACACCCCGACGGCCCCAGAATGGAAAAAAAGGTGCCCGCAGGAACATCCAGCGACACATGGTCCACCGCCGCGTTATTACCAAAGCGGCGGACCAGTCCGCTGCAGGACAGGTCAGACTCTGTTGCCATAAGGATCAGTTCGCCGCCTGGACGCGATCCAGCACCTGCCCTTCCATGGCTTCCAGCCCCGGTGGTACCGGCGGATACCATTTGATGTTGTTGATGGCTTCTTCATCGAAGCTCAGGCGATAGGCGTCCCGCAGCTCAGCGTTCACAAACTCATCGGCCCCTTTGGAGGCCGTGAAGTTGCCGGAGGCATTGGTGATTTTGGCCGCAATTTCCGGCTGCATCACAAAGTTGATCCACTTGTAGGCGGCCTCTTCGTTCTCGCTGCGGCGCGGGATAGCAAAGGTATCAATCCAGCCCAGGGCTCCGGATTCCGGCGCCACAAAGCGGATGTCCGAGTTCTCCGCATTCAGCTTCCAGCCGCCGGCATCCCAGGCCATGGCAGCGGTCACTTCTCCGGTACGAAGCAGCGACAGCAGTTGGTCGCCACCGGTCCAGTAGGTTTTCACGTTGTCTTTGCAGTCGATCAGTTTGTCTTCCACTTTCGCCAGGATGGACTGGTACTCGTCCCGGTCTTCATAGGCCGCAAATGGATCCATGCCCATGGCGAAGGCAAAGCCGATCAGCGTCGGCCGCTTCAGGCGGTAACTCACTTTGCCAGCCACTGCCGGGTCACACAGGTCGGTGTAATCGGTAACGGTGTCCGCGACGGAACTGTGCACAATCAGGCCACTGGTCCCCCAGACCGAGGGCACACCGTAAGATTGACCATCCAGAGCCGTCGACTCCTGAGTCGCCTTCACCATCGACGCCTGCAACTGGCCGGTATTGATGCGGCTATAATCAATGGGCTTGTAGATGTTGAACTGGCGCTGTACGCCCACGATACGATCCTGGCTCGGCTGGGCCAGATCAAAACCGGCGCCGCCGGTGGCCCGAAGCTTGGAGATCATGTCCTCGTTGTTGGACAAGGTGATCTTTACATCAATTCCGGTTTCTTCCTCGAACTGGGCGACCACCTCATCCGGGGCGTAGCCTCCCCAGGTAATCAGGCGAAGTTCTTCCGCCAGCAGGTTGCCGGAAGCTGTGGTTGCGGCCAGCAGGGTGGCCAGTGCTGATATCCGTGTCTTGCGCAGTGCCATGGTCGTTCATTCCCCTGAAACGGTGTTATGCGAACTCGCTAAGGTTTTGTTATCAGGAAGTTATAGACCATGTATTTCAGTTTTGTGAAACCTGGACAATAAAAAACGGAGGCCGAAGCCTCCGTTTTCCAGGTTCATGATGCTCTTCCGGTTACTGACCGGACTTCAACATTTCCCAGTATTTGGCATACACCTGCAGCGCCTCGTCGCCAATGTCGGTCTGGAACTCGGCATTGATCATGTCGGTGGCGTTGGGGTAGCTGGCCCGGTCGTTCGCAACGGCGTCATCCAGCAGATCCCGGGCCGCCAGGTTGGGCGTGGCGTAGCCGATCTCTTCGCTGATCAGGGCCGAGATTTCCGGCTGCAGCACAAAGCTGATGAACTGGTGAGCGGCTTCCGGGTTCTTGGCGTTCTTGGGAATCACGAAGCTGTCCAGCCAGGCGATGATGCCTTCTTCCGGATACACGTATTCCAGGGAATCCAGGGTATCGCGGCCCATGACGGCTTCGCCGTTCCAGATCATACCCACGTCGGTTTCACCTTCCAGGTACGGCATGCGAGGGGCATCCGAGTTAAAGGTACGCACCGACGGCATCAGCTCAGTCAGCTTCTCGTAGGCTTCCGCGATTTCCTGAGGGTCAGTACTGTTACCGGAGTAACCCAGTACCCGCAGGCCCACGTGGAACACTTCACGCATGTCGTTGGTCAGCATGACCCGGCCTTCGAAACGCTCATCCCACAGATCGGCCCAGGCGGTAACCTCGCCTTCCACATCCGCGGTATCCACGGCCAGGCCGGTGGTGCCCCACAGGTAGGGCACGCTGTACTGGTTTTCCGGATCGATATCCAGGTTCACCAGTTCCGGATCCAGGTTATCGAAACCTTCAATCTTGCTGCGATCGATGGGCATCAGCAGGTCTTCCTGCCGCATCTTGCTCACGTAGTAGGTGGAGGGCACGGCCAGGTCGTAGGCGGCGCTCTCATCCAGCAGTTTCAGCCGGGCATACATAGCTTCGTTGCTGTCGTAGGTGGTGTAGACCACCTGGATACCAGTTTCCTCAGTAAAGCGATCCAGAACTTCCTGGGGCATGTACTCAGACCAGTTGTACAGGTTCAGAACCTTGGGCTCCTCAGAACCACTGCAGCCAGTCAGGCCCACCGCCAGCAGGCCGGCCAGTGCCAGTTTCTTCATCGTTTGCTCCTTAACAGTATCCATTGAGACAAGATCAACATGACCAGTGAGAATACCAGTAGCAGGGTGCCAAGGGCATTCACTTCGGGCTTCAGGCCCACCCGCACCATGGAATAGATGCGCAACGGCAGAATTTCATAACTCGGGCCACTGACAAACGTACTGACCACCACGTCGTCCAGTGACAGTGTAAACCCCAGCAGCCAGCCCGCCAGCAGGGCCGGCATGATCACCGGAATCAGGACCGTGCGGGTCATGGTGAAATCGTTGGCGCCCAGATCCCGGGCCGCCTCCGGCAGGCGTTCGTCAAACCCGCTGAGCCGAGCCATCACGGTGATGACCACAAACGGCAGGCAGAAGGTAACGTGAGCCAGCAACAGGGATACATACCCCAGCTGCAGCCCCACCAGCAGAAACAGCGCCAGCAGCGAAATCGCCAGGACAATTTCCGGCGACATCATCACTACAAACAGCATGCCATTGAGAACTTTCTTGCCCCGGAACCGGTATCGGTGCAGTGCCAGTGCGGTGAGCGCGCCGATCAACGTCGACACAGTGGCCGCGGAGAGCGCCAGCCAAAGGGAATTCCACATGGCCTGCACCATGGCCCGGTTGTTCAACAGGGCTTCGTACCAGCGCAGGCTCAGGCCACCCCATTCGTAACCGGTGCGGGAATCGTTGAAGGAGAATACCACCAGTACCACGATAGGCACGTAAAGCAGCAGATACACCAGCGTCAGGTAGGTGCGGGGCAGCCAGCGATTCATACACCGTCCTCCCCGATCCGCCGTTTACTCAGGCGGTGGGCGAACATCAGGAACGCCATGGCCAGGGTCAGCAGGATGCTGGCAGCGGCACCAAAGGGCCAGTTGCGGGCATCCAGAAACTGGTTCTTGATGACGTTACCCACCAGCAGGTTGCGGGAACCGCCCAGAATATCAGGCACAAAGAACAACCCCATGGCCGGCAACAGCACCAGCATGATGCCCGCCAGCACCCCCGGCAGGGTCAGCGGCACGATCACATGGATAAACGTGGACAGGCGCCCCGCGCCCAGATCGTGCGACGCCCTCAGGTAGTCCTCCCGCAGGTCTTCAAACACCGAGTAGAGCGGCAGGATCATGAACGGCAACAACAGATACACCAGCCCGATAATCACGGCTCCTTCGGTATACAGCAGCTGCATGGGCTCCTCGATCACCCCGAGCGACATCAGCGCGTTGTTGAGCAGGCCATTGGTGGCCAGGATCAACTTCAGGGCGTAGGTTCGCACCAGGGAATTGGTCCAGAACGGCACGATAAGCAGGAAGATCAGCAGCACCTGATTGCGTTTGCCGACCTTGGACAACGCCCACGCAAACGGGTAGCCGATCAGCAGACACACCAGCGTCGTCATGGCCGCCATATACAGGGAGTGCAGGAACACTTCCAGGTACAGCGGATTGAGCAGTTGCCGGTAGGCATCCAGGGTCAGCGGCAGCGAAATGAAGGAGCCCGGGTCCCGGGTCATTACACTGGCACCGACCACCAGCAGGTTGGGGGTCAGCACCAGAAACAGCAACCAGCCCCAAACCAGCACCAGCACCGCCGTACGGAACGGCTGCTGTGTCAGGCTACGCATCGGTGCCTTCTTCCTCTGGCAGAGCTTCCGGCTCTGTGGGTAACAGCCATTCCCAGCCATCAACCCAGCTCACTTTGACCGGCTCGCCAAGGCGATAGTCGAAGGTAGGGTCGTCTTCGTCGAAGAATTCCGACGCCAGCACCTCGGTGCCATCCTCAAGATGAATCACCGAATCCAGGGTACTGCCCTTGTAGTTACGCTCTACAATCTTGCCAGCCACACCATCCTCATCGTCCGGCGCCAGTACCCGGATATCCTCGGGGCGCAACAGCACATGCAGAGACTGGCCACCGGAGACCGGGAAATCCGGCTTGCGGAAGGTACGTTTCAGGCCGAACACATCCACGGTGATCGTGTCGTCGCCGTTGGCTTTGTCCACCCGGCCCGGGAAGAAGTTGGTTTCACCGACAAAGCGGGCGGTAAACAGGTTAGCCGGTCGCTCGTAGACTTCCCGCGGCGTCCCCAGTTGCTGGATCAGGCCATCTTTCAGCACCACCACCCGGTCAGACATGGACAGGGCTTCTTCCTGATCGTGGGTGACAAACACAAAGGTGATGCCCAGCTCCCGCTGCAGGCGTTTGAGCTCCACCTGCATGGTGCGGCGCAATTTGTAGTCCAGCGCCGACAACGGCTCATCCAGCAGCAGTACCTTCGGGCGCTTGACCACCGCACGGGCAATGGCCACCCGCTGTTGCTGGCCACCGGACAACTGATGCGGCTTGCGCCGGGCGAAGTCCTCAAGCTGGACCATGGCCAGGGCATCCTCGACCCGATCCCGGATTTCCTGCTTTGGCCGTTTCTCCATTTTCAGGCCATAGGCCACGTTGTCGAAGACCGACATGTGAGGAAACAGCGCGTAGTTCTGGAAGACCGTGTTCAGCGGCCGGTGTTCCGGCGGGGTGTGAGTCAAGTCCTGATCGCCCAGCGCGATGGTGCCGTCATCCGGATGCTCGAAACCCGCCATCATCCGCAACAAGGTGGTCTTGCCGCAACCGGAAGGTCCCAGGAGGGTAATGAACTCGCCGTCAAAAATGTCCAGATTCAGTGAATCCAGCACTTTTTTGCCGTCGAACTGTTTGGTGAGATTGCTCAGAGATAGCAGTGTCTGTTTCATCGGCCCTGCCCAAAGTTTGAGCGGCGTATTTTTCCAGAAACAGACGCAAACAAAAAGGGGCGTCGGGATATTCCCTGACCACGCCCCTCCTGTTTTCCAGCCTTATCAGGCCCGATTGTCACGCAGCGTTTTTACTGCTCCGCGACACTGTTCAGATACGCCTTGTCCGAAATATTGGTCCAGGGGCGCACCTGCTTAAGGTATTCACGCTGTGAGGTGATGATTTCGTTCGCCAGTTCGTCTTTCTCGGCAAATTCATCCAACAGGCGATTGGTGGTTTCTCGCAGGGCAGTAATAACTTCCGGTGGAAACACCTTGTGGGTCACATCCGGGTATTCCTGCTTCATCTTCTCCCACGCCACACCGCTTTCGTGGGTGCTCTGGATATACATGTCATACGCTGCGGTACGCATGGAGACCCGCAGGATGGCCTGCAGATCAGCCGGCAGCTTGTCCCAGGTTTTCTTGTTGATCAGGAACTGCACTTCGGCATTGGGCTCCTGCCAGCCGGAGTAGTAATACTTGGCAATCTGATGAAAGCCCATCTGCAGATCCAGCGCCGGGCCAACCCATTCAACGGCATCGATGGTGTTGCGCTCAAGCGCGGTATACAGCTCGCCCGGCGGCAGGTTGGTGACCGCCACGCCCACTTCCGACATAACCTCGCCGGCAAAGCCGGGGGTGCGCATTTTCAGGCCTTTCAGGTCCTCCAGAGACTTGATCTCTTTCCGGAACCAGCCACCCATCTGATTGGCCGTGTTGCCACCCGGGAAGGACAGCAGCCCGAAGGGTTCATATACCTTCTGCATCAACTCCATGCCGTCGTCGTGGTAGAACCAGGCATACATCTCCGGTGCAATCATGCCGAAGGGTATGGTGGTGAAGTACATGGCGTTGGGAATGGTGCCCTTGTAGTAATAAGAGGCGGTGTGGCCCATGTCGTACTGGCCGTTACGGACCAGATCGAAAATACCGAAAGGGGCCTTGTGCTTGTTGGAGGAATCAATCCGGATCTTCAGGCGGCCGCCCGACATTTCCTCGGCCATGGCCGCCATGTTGCGGGGCGCATCCCCCAGCAGGCCAGAATTGGGACCCCAGGTTTCCGCGAGACGCAGGGTATAGGTTTCTTCAGAGACCGCGAAAGGACTGGCCAGCAGGCCAAGAGTGCTGACCGCCGCCAGCAGGGTTTTACGCAGGGACATAGTGTTGGCTTCCATTGTTATCGATTTTTGATTCAAACATGCCGGAATGAACCATCATAACGACGAAAGCCGACCGCGCCAATGTGGCGGGCCGGCTTTCTTATGAGGGTAATCAGACCTTGAACTGGCCAACCAGCTCGCGCAGATTCTCCCCCAGCCGGGCCAGTTCGTGGCTGGCCTCATTGGTCTGGGTCACGCCGGTGTCACTGCGCTGGGCCGCGTCGACAATCCGCACCACGTTCTGATTGATCTCTTCTGCCACCTGGCTCTGCTGTTCAGCGGCCGTCGCAATCTGAGTCACCTGATCGTGGATCTGGGTCACTGACGTCACGATGGTGTTCAGTGCACTGGTGGCGTGATTGATGCGCTCAACGGTCGCTTCTGAACTCTTGCGGGAGTTGTTCATGCGCTCCACCGAAGCTTTGGACTCCGCCACAAAGCCATCAATCATTTCCCGGATCTGATCAGCCGATTCCGCTGACCGCTTGGCCAGCTGGCGCACTTCGTCGGCAACCACCGAGAAGCCGCGACCGTGCTCGCCGGCCCGGGCTGCCTCAATGGCAGCGTTCAGGGCCAGCAGGTTGGTCTGCTCGGTAACCGCGTGAATCACATCCAGCACCTGCTGAATATCGTTCGACTTCTCGGCCAGGGCATTGATGCTGCGGGCGGTATCTTCCATTTCCTGGGACAGCTGATTGACCGCGCCCTGGGCACTGTTGATGGTCTCGCCACCCTCTTTGGCCATGCGGTCCGCATCGGAAGCTGCGCCTTCCACCTCATTGGCGTTGCCGGAAATCTGCTGAATCGTTGCCGCCATTTCGTTGATGGCCGAAGCAATCTGGTCGGTTTCTGAACCCTGTTCCTGAACCGATTGACGGGTTTCATTCGCCACCCTGCTGAGTTCTTCAGCTGCCGACGCCACCTGGTCGGTGGTTGAGCCGACCTCACGGATGGTGTCCTGAATCTTGATGACGAAGTGGTTGAAGCGGCGGCCCAGAACGGCCAGCTCATCTTTACCATCTTCCGGCAGGCGCTGGCGCAGGTCGCCCTCACCGTCGGCAATCTCCCGCATCATGTCGCTGACCTTGTTCAGCGGCGCAGTCACGGTGCGGCCAATGACCAACCCGATTACCAACGAAATCACCACCACCACAATGGTCAGCAGTAAAATGAAGCCCATAGCAGACGTCATGGTTGCATCGATTTCTTGCCGGGCAGCGGCCACAGCTCTCTGAACATCGGTTACATACACGCCGGAACCTATCATCCAGTCCCAGCCCGGAATGATGGTGGAGTAGGAGACTTTCGGTTCCACCTGGCCGGTAGCAGGGTTCGCCCACTCATAAGGCATGAAGCCATCGTCACCTGCCGCGTCAAACAACCCGCGAACCAGCTTTTGGGTGTTCGGATTGGTAGTCGGCCCTTCCTTGGAGGGATCCGGTGCATAGGCGAGATTGAACAGGCTGCGATCATAGGCGAAGACATAGTTGTTCTGACCGAACTTGATTGACCGCAACCGCTCTCGCGCCTCTTCCTGCGCCTCCTGCTCCGTAAAACCTGGAGTGGACTTGGCCTCAAGCACCACGGATTTCGCGGTTTCAACCAGATTTTTCAAACCTTCCTTGCGCGCTTCCAACAGTTCCTGCTCGAGGCGTTCCAACTCTGCCTCTCCATTGGCCCGGATCTGGTTCGCCGTAATCCATGCAATTGTTCCAGCCGTAATCAGTACAGGCACCAACACTCCAATCAGAAGCCGTGTTCTGATGGTCAGGTTGCTCATGAAGGTCATGGTCTTCGCTCCGGGGTCATCTCTTGTAATCCTTTGATTATGCACAAACGCAGCCCGCACTCCGTTGCAGTTTGTTAAAAGCTGTATACCAAACGCAGGTCCGGAACAGGTTTTTGTGTAAACAAGCCCGTCATATCAGGGTCATACGTCTAAATACTTATCGGCCGTCATGTAAACGACTTGAGGCTGTGTCAGACTAAGGTCTGAATATTCAGCTCATGAGCAAGCATGCATGAAACGGCTTTTTCTTATCCGCCACGCCAAATCGAGCTGGAACGACGACAACCTCTGCGATCAGGAACGCCCGCTGAATGACAGAGGCCAAAGCCAGCTTGCGCCGCTCGCGCGGGCACTGAGATGCCTGGGCGCGCTGTCTGGCGCCGTTTATGCAAGTCCCGCTGTGCGAGCCCAGCAAACGCTGGCAGGCGCACTCAGCGTCGACGCCCAGCCGGCCCAAGTCGTCACCGAAAACGAGCTTTACACCTTCGACTTCCGGCGTCTATTACGCTGGCTGCAGAATCTGGATAACAACCAGAACCGCATTACCCTTATTGGCCACAACCCGGCATTACTCGAACTGGCCGCCTTTCTGGCGCCTCAGGCTCCGTTCGAATTGCCAACCGCCAGTATCCTTGAGATCCGGCTGCCGGTAAGGCACTGGAAGAAAGTGGACAAAAACAAGGGTGCACTGGAAACCTTCCTGACGCCTCGTGATTTCAGTTACAACGAATTCCGGCGCAAGAACCGAAAAGCCAGTCCCGGCGCCACTGAACTGGACCAGAACACACTCCCGGAGGTTTTGCAGCAGCTGACCAATCAGTTGGAACTGCTGACCCCGGGGGTCATTCTGGGGCTGGATGACGAATTTCTGCACCAGTACCGCATTGCCCTTCGCCGCAGCCGGGCCATTGCCGAACCCCTGGCCGAGATTACCGGCGATCGCCAACTACAGGAGCATATCCGAGAACTGAAGCGACATGCCCGGGCCACCAGCGCCCTGCGGGATCTGCACGTATTTCTTCAGGATATCCCCGAGCTGTGCCACGACAACCCACAACTCTGCACCACGCTGACCGACTGGGCGCGGCTCAGGGCATCTAAAGCACAGCGCAAACTGGCCAAACGCCTTGGCCAGAAACGCTACCAGCAAAGCCTGTCGCGCTGGCAAGACTACATTGAGTCCAAATCTTTTCATAAGCTGGCTGCAAACCTGCGGAAAAAAGACATCCAGGCCGCGACAAACCGGCGCCTGAAGCAGTTCAACCGAAAAACCGCAGAACTGCTGCACACCGCTCCGGATGAAGCCCTGCACCAGCTGCGCAAGAACCTCAAGCGTATCCGCTATCTTCTGGAACTGGATGCCCGGTACAGCAAGCCATTCCGGAAAGAGCTACGCCAGCGACAGGATCTGTACGGCCGTTTCCAGGATCTGCATGTCCAGATCGAGCTGACCCGGCGATTCCTCGCCGACCATCCGGAGTGCGACGGGGTGTCACTGACTGGCAAACTTGAGCAAGAGAAAGCCAATACCCGCAGGCAAATACTGGCTATGGGAGGGCTGAACGTCTGAGGCCTCAAGAAGAAGGTTCGGGCCGAGCTTGGCCACCCGGACCTGTTCCGGATTCAGACCCAGATCTTCCAGCGTTTCATGGATGTCTTCGAGCGCATCCTCTTTGGGCGCCGCCAGCAACAGCTCCCGAACTGATTCCAGAACCATCTTCACAGGCACCGTCATGAAGTAGACCGAAATCACCAGCATCATTACCGGGTCGGCATACACGGCCAGCTCCGCCCAATGACTGCGTTCCAGCAGCCAGGCCGCGCCAAAACCAATCATTACGGCAGCGCTTAGGGCACTGTCCATCAGCCACTGGCGCTGTTCCGCCTGCACCAGCCCCGAACCATTGCGCAGAGTTGACCACCGTAGATACGCCCAGACCGCCAGGCACCCCACCACGTTCACCGCACCAAAGATCATTGCCATGTCCGCCGCCACGGCACGACCACCCTGAAGCAGCGACACCACCGCCGATACCAGCGACAAGATACACACCACCGCAATCACCAGACCTTTCACGGCGATCACCAAAGGCTCCACGGCCCCCATCCCGAATGGGTAATCGTCATTGGCCGGCCGGCGCACCAGACGGGCGGCATAGAGTGACAGGAGCGACAACCCGAGGCTGATCAGGGAATAGGCACCATCGAAGAGAATAACCAGGGAATCGACCCAAAGACCCCAGGTAATACCGGCGAGCGCAAACAGGCCCGCGCCCACTGCTGATAATGTCAGCGCCAGGTTTTCCCGCGCCAGAGAAGTAAACATTTTGACCTCCTGAGAATTGCTGCCATATTAGCGGCATCATTCAACAGGTGTGAGTCGCTGAGCGACGGAAAATCCGTCGCAAAGAGCAAACCATGAAAACGTCACAGATCAAGACCTTCCTCTCGGTTGTGCGCAACGGCAGCGTGGCCGCGGCAGCCCGGGAGCTGAACCGCAGCCGCACCACCGTCAGTACCGTGCTGGCGTCCCTGGAGGATGAACTGGGGGTGGAGCTGTTTGAACGCAGCGGCAATCAACTGCACCTGACGGCCATCGGCCAGTCCATCCTGACCGACTGCCGGCGATTCGACCAGGTTGCCAGCCAGATCAGGGCTCGCTGCCAGCACCACCTGAGTGGTGCCGAATCGGTCCTGCGCATTGCCCGGGACGATGCCATTCCGGAAGATATCTGGCGGGACATTCTGCGCCGGCTGAAACAACGCTTCCCCCAGACCAGCCTGTCGGTTTACCTTGCCTCGCCCCGGGAACTGGCGCCGCTGGTTCGCAACCAGTCCGTGGATGTGGCCTATGGCCTGATGCCGGAATTGCTGAACGAAGGTTATCAATGGTTTCGGGAACTGGCTGATGTGCGCATGCTCACCGTGGCGGCGCCGGATCACCCCCTGAGTCAGCTGAAACGGGTCACTCAGGACGACCTGGTCAGCCACACGGAAATCACCCTGGCCTACATGCTCGACGCCCAACTGGTGGCCGAATCCCCGGAAACCGCCAACTACCTCGCCTTTACCCAATACGAACTGATGCGGGATGCGGTGATTGATGGCGCTGGCTGGGCGGATTTACCCTTACCCCTGATTGCTGAGGCATTGCGCAAGGAACAGCTGAAAACCATCCACCACCGCAGCGCCCGCTGGTGGAAAGTGTTCAGTGCGCTGGAGTCAGAGCAGGCGCAAGGAGGCGCCGTGGTGGGCTGGCTCGCCAACGAACTGGAAGCCTATCTGGAAACCCTGGCCTGATCGGGAGACTGAGGTCCTTCCGGACTCTCCGGACGGACATCCGCAGGCGCATCGTCATCACATTTCCGGCAATCCAGCTTAACCCCCAACATGGATTGCCGGCCTTCCACCGTGACAACCCAGGGCCGGTTTACCCAGGGCGGATCATGGCGCACGTGCTGGTTATGGCCACACGCCAGCTGCGCTACCCAATGGCTTTCCCCGTCTTTGTGATAGCCGCTGATGGGTTGTTTCATGCCGAAGCCTCTCTGTTCGATCGGCCCACCCAGGCCGACCACGAGTATATTGACAACGCCACCCAGATCATCACAAAGCTCACCAGTTTGGCCGTGCTGAGCGGCTCATGGAAGATATACAGCGCGATCAGGAACTGGATTGTGGGGTTGATGTACATAAGAAAGCCCACGGTTGACAGCTTCAAACGGCGCGCAGCCCCGGCAAAGGCCAGCAGCGGGATGGCGGTCACGGCGCCACTGGAGGCCAGTAGCAATGCACTGTAGGTGCTGTCCGAAAAGTGTGACAGCCCCTGCGACGACAGCCAGGCCAGGGTCAGCAGGCCCAACGGCAGCAATAACAGCGTTTCAACAAACAGACCGGAAAGACCATCAAGTTCCACTTTCTTGCGCATCAGGCCATAGGTGCCGAAGCTGAACGCCAGCACCAGAGTAATCCACGGCAGCTCGCCCAGCAGCAACAGCTGATAGAGAATCGCAACCGCCGCCAGACCCACCGCCGCAGCCTGCAGCCGGGAAATACGCTCACCCAGGATCAGCAGCCCCATGGCCACATTTACCAACGGCGTCAGGAAATAGCCCAGACTGGCCTGTAACACATGGCGGGTTTCCACGGCATAAATATAGATACCCCAGTTCAAGGCAATAAACACGGCACAACCCAGCACATACCCCAGCCGGCGCGGCTGTCGCAGTGCCGCCACCACCGGCGGCCAGCGCTTGAGTATCGAGATGACCACGGCCAGCAACAGGCAGGACCAGATCACCCGATGAATCAGCACCTCCCAGGAAGGGATCCCCTTGAACAGGGCAAAATACAGGGGAAAGCTTCCCCACAGGGTGTAGGCACCTAACCCGTAGACCACGCCTTTGGTGGTGTCATTCAGCGGTTTCATAGCTTCCTCATTGTCAGGCCCGTCAATCTAGCACAAACCCGCTAGCCAAAGGCTCATGCCTTAGTCACAGACAACCTATAGGTGACTCGCCCGTGGTAAATGCCTTAACCTGAAAAGACACACCCACGCTCAAAGGGAACTGCCATGAAGACTGCCCACGACCTTGTTGCCGAAGCCAAAAAAGAGATTCAGGAGGTGCCGCTGGCCAACGCCGAGGCGGCCATTAAAAATGCCGATTTGCTGCTGGATGTGCGGGACGCCGATGAATACCGCTCCAGCCATATTCCGGGCGCCGTGAATATTTCCCGGGGCATGCTCGAATTCAAGTTCACCAACGACCCCGCGCTGGAGAACCGGCAGATGAAAATTGTGCTCTACTGCAAAACATCAGGCCGTGCAGCACTCAGCGCCAAAGCGCTGAAAGAGATGGGCTATATGAACGTGCAATCCATTGAAGGCGGCTTTGACGCCTGGCTGGAAGCGGGTAAAGAGGTCGCTCAGCCGGATCTGCCGAAGTTCGAATAGAACGTTTAGAGGCAACAGGCCTTGAACTTGCGGCCACTGCCACAGGGGCAGCGGTCGTTTCGGCCGAGCTTCAGCACTCCCTCGCTGGTTTTGCCCTCACGATAGAACCAGCAGCCATTCTCTTTGCTGAAGTCTGACTGCTCCTCCAGATAGCCCCAATCAGAACCGGCACGATAGACCGCCCGGAAGTGAACCCGGCCCGTGTCGACACCGGCACTGGAGGAGAGTACCTGCAGCGAAACCCATTCCGGTGAGCCGGAAAGGTCCAGTTCCGCCGGCCGGGTCTCCGGATGCCAGGTCTCGAGCAGATAATCGGCATCCTTCACCACAAAGGCACTGAACCGGGAACGCATCAACGCCTCCGGTGTGGTGGCAGGCGCGCCTGCATGGCAGGGCTGACAACACAGCAGGTAGGCTTTCCCGCTACCGCAGGGGCAGTTTTCCCCGGACACCTTCATCCCTTTCCAAACCCTCATGAAGCCAGAATTTCGTTGGCCCGGCTGTCCGGCCAACGTAGGTAATGTCCGCAAACCTTACACGCTTTTGCAGACAGCGTCGTATGACAAAAGCCATACTGGAAATTAAACTGAATAAAAAGCAGACAGCGCACACCCCATGAAATCCGGCATTCCATCACTGAATCTGCCCGTTCACCGGGATCAGACACCGCCAGCCACCGAGGAAACACCCCCGGACGGTCTTCAGGCCGTACTCGATAATCTGGATGCCCTGGTGTACGTCTCCGATTTTACAACACACGATCTGCTGTACATGAACGCTTACGGCCGGCAGATCTGGGGTGACATTGGCAACCGAAAATGCTGGCAGGTGCTTCAGGACGGTGACGGCCCATGCAGCTTCTGCACCAATCACCTGCTGATCAATGATCAGGGCGAGCCCAACAAACCCCATGTCTGGGAGTTCCAGAATCAACTGGACCAACGATGGTACCAGTGCCGTGACCAGGCGATCCGCTGGACCGATGGCCGCCTGGTGAGGTTGGAGATTGCCACTGATATTACCGAACGTAAACAGATGGAGCTGGAGCTGCGGGCAGCCCACGAAAAAGCCAGGGCGGCAGCGCTGGAGGATGAACTTACCGGGCTGCATAACCGACGCGCGTTCTTCGAGTTCGGAGAGCAACTGCTGAACCAGTCTGCCAGGCATCAGACACCACTGACTCTGGTCATGATGGATCTGGATCACTTCAAGATCATCAACGATACCTACGGTCACCAGGCGGGCGATGAAGTGTTAAAGCAGGTCAGCGGGCTACTGAAAGCCCGGATTCGGGATTGCGATATTGTGGCCAGAATGGGCGGAGAGGAATTCGCCATTCTGCTACCGGACACCGACATGACGATGGCACACGTGTTGGCGAGCCGCTTGCTGGCCTTGCTTTGTAATCTGGTGGTGTCTTACGAGAAAAGCAGAATCTCGCCGTCGGCAAGTATCGGAATCAGTAGCCTGGGAAACGGCGACCGCAGACTGGAAGATCTGATGTGTCGCGCAGACGAGGCCATGTACCAGTCCAAGGCCAAAGGAAGAAGCAGAGTGACACTGGCCACCTGAACCCAGGAAGGCCTCGCTAACGGCCCTCCTCGGTATACCGGATGAGATACTCTTCAATCAACTCTTCCAGCCTGCCCTGCTCCGTCAACTCCAGCAACCTGGCTGCAAAAGCCTCTCGCAAGGCTTTGCTATTGCAGCGGGAAAGTTTCGGAAACGCGAAGAACAGGCCTTCTCTGCTCACAGGGGGCTCCAGCGCCACAAAGTCATTCGACATGCCATACCGGGCCAGCTTCGCCCGCCCCTGCAACAACTCGTACAGTACATAATCGATACGACCGATATCGGCCATCAGGTAGGACTGGTGAATGGAGCGGACGCCGAGGATATCCAGGTGATCGGCGGCAAAGCTGTCGAACCGCTCACCGAAACTGTTGTCGATCAGGGTGCTGCCTTGTTTCCCCTCCAGGTCCGGCCAGTGCCGATACTCAAACATCCTTTGCCGCGGCACCCAGACATTGGTATCGAGGTGCATCATGGGCGGCAGAATATAATCCAGGTAGCCCAATCTTTCTGCCGTGATAAAGGCCCCGGCCACCAGATCGATCTCCCCCAACTCTGCCAACCGCTGTACCCGCGCCCAGGACCCAATATTGCGGACATTGACCTTGATACCCAGGGGCTCCACCAACTCCCGCAGGAAATGAGGAACCGCGCCATTTAAAAGATCCGGCGACTCCACGCTCGGCCATAGGAGAGGCGGATACTCCGGATTACCACTCACTCTCAGCGTTGAACACTCAGACAAAGGGGCAGCTCGCAGACCAAAGGATGCGCATAGCAAAAAGAGCAACGCATACCAGAACTTGTGCGCTTTCGAAGACACCCTGTTACAACGAATTTTCAGCACAGTGAAACCTTCCCGTGAGGAATAACCTCATGGCATTTAGTTAACATCCTCAACTATTTTAAGTATAGCAGGGCGACAGTCCCGGCAAACGATTTTCTTTTGATATTAATCAAGGATGGCGAGCTTATTTCGCAAATCGACGCGCAAGGTCGGAATCAGGGAGCCATCGCTCCCTGTTTTCTTACGAGCGGCGGGTTACCGCCATGGTCAACCTGGAAATGCAGGTCACCTTGCCTTGATCGTTTTCCAGGCGGATTTCCCATACTTGCGTTGCACTGCCGATGTGTATGGCCTTCGCCGTGCCATAGACCCATCCCCCGGTAACAGGCCGAATATGATTGGCATTAATATCCAGCCCCACCGCGACCGTATTTTTATCTTTCAGGCAACAGTTGGCAGCCATGCTGCCCAGCGTTTCCGCCAACACGACGGAGGAACCACCATGCAGGATCCCGAATGGCTGAACCGTGCGCTCATCCACCGGCATCCGGCCTTTCACATAATCGTCACCGATTTCGAGGTATTCAATGCCCATATGACTGACCGCGGTGTTTTTGCTGGCCTCTGTCATTTGCTCAAGATTAGGGGTAACCGTCCAGATCGACATCGTGCAACTCCTCAGATTGAACTTTCGTTTCTTATAGCTGTCAGGAATGAGTCTATACAGGTAGCATGCTTATAACCACGCCTTTATAGAGCATTTTTGCATTATCACCAATCACACCAAGAGAGGGACCTGGAATGAATAAACGTTTTGTTTCCGTTGCGGTGCTTGCGGCCGCGATCTCAACCCCGACCGTGGCCCAGATGAGCGTGGAAGACCAGATCGAAACCCGCCAGGCCGCCTACCAGTTTGCGTCCTGGAACATGGGCAAAATCAAGGCCCCAGACCGTGGATGGCTCCGCAGCGTTTGACCAGAACCAGGTTGCCGCAGCCGCCAAAGCCATTGCAGCCGTGGCCAACTCCGGCATGAGCGTGCTTTACAGCCGTGACAGCGCCAATGACCGGGCCGAGAACACCCGCCTCAAGCCCAGCTTCTTTGAGGAGCCGATGAAGGTTCAGGAAATTGCGGTCAGCTTCGTCCGTGAAGCCAACGCACTGCAGGAACTGGCTGCAGCCGGCGACCAAGCCGCGATTGCACGCCAGTTCGCCAAAGTCGGTGAAACCTGCAAGGCTTGCCACGACAACTCCCGCGCCAAGTAGGCCAAGGGGCTTACCAACCCAGATTCTGGGGCGGTGGCGGCGGTGGCGGAATCAGTCCGCCACTCGCCGCCCAGACCACAGCAACGGCAATCGCCAGTGCAATGATCATTGCCAGCCAGCCACCGCCGCTGGCGTCTTTCAGCTCTGAGCTCTGAACCTGCTTTCGGCCAGTCACCATCGGCTTTACCAGATTATCCTTACGCACGTGGGTGTAAAACAGCACCGCCAGGACATGAAGGGCAACCACGGCGTACAGCCCCCATTCCATGAGACGGTGCCAGCTGCTCAGGGTATCGCTCCAGCCCGACGACACCAGCCGGTAGAGTGGGCCGTTAAAGGCAATTTCATCATTGGAAAATAAACCGGTAACAGCCTGAAAACCGAACAGTCCCAGTAACAACAGCACCGACCAGGCACCAAGGGGATTGTGGCCTGCGCCCTGCCACTGGCCCCTAAGATAACGGATCATCGCCCCTGGCCCCGATATAAACTGACTGAAGCGCGCGTAAGTGGAGCCCACCAGCCCCCAGACCACCCGGAACGCCAGCAAGCCAACAACCGCCAGTCCAAAACGCTCATGCCAGGCCATCCAGCCAGCGCCCAGTTTGACCGTCACCACTGCCCCAACCACAGCAATTACCAGCAACCAGTGGAACAGCCGGGTGGGGAGATCCCACAATCGAATCGTCTTCATACCAGTTCCTTTGCCAAAACCTGTCAAACGATCACAGACAAAGGTAAGCACCCTAAGTTCCTTTTAGCAGGGGAGCATCGGTATAAACCATGGAAATCGATCAATAGGCTTTTTGTTCCTGGTACTTCAGCACAAGGTCTTCCCGAATCCCCTCGCGTTCAATCAATTTCAGGGCTGCCCTTATATCTTCTGCATACCGGCGGGCAGGAGACTGGTTCGAAACCGCAATCCAGGAGCGGTCACCCGGCACGAAGAACGGTGAAATGTTCGCTTCTATACCCTGGGCTCTCAGCGTATACAAACCAACCAGCTCGGGGGCCACCACGACATCAACCCGCCCTCTTTGAAGCATCATCATCAGGTTTTCGTAGTGGGCCGCAGGCTCTTTATTCAGAGCCGGATCATTGTCAAACCGGGTAAAGTAGCGGGCGCCCTCCAGAATACCGATGACTTTTCCCGGCAGGTCACTGTATCGCTCAATACGGTTACTCTCGTTCAGGTAGAAAAACAAGCGCCGCTCCGGCGGAAAAGCCGGAGCCACGAAGGTCATGAATTCTTCCCGTTCTTCGGTACGCAGCGGCCCCAGCATGACATCCACCTCACCCCTGCGCATCAGCAGCAGGATGCGCCGGAATGGCGCCTCCCGGTACTGCACACGCCAGCCTAGCCGGTCGGCAATTTCCTCGAATAGCTCAAGATAAAGACCGGATTTTTGCGACGGCTCGAGAATACGGTAGGGCGGCGAGTGGTCAACGCCAACGGTCACCGTCAGTGGCTCTACTGTTTCAGTGCCCTGTTGTGAAAGAACACCAGGCGCCCAAAGCAGCATCAGAATGCCGGCAAGCACGCCTTTCAAGGCAATCCACCTCATATAAATCCGTCCTGGTCCATGACGTTACATGTGCGATAACTACCCTCGCAGTATAGCCGTTAATGAGCATCCAATATGCCAGTGCCAACGTACTGACGGTTGAAAACCGAGCGATCATCACAATTTGATGTAGTGAGACGAACGAAATACACCCGGACTCCCGACAGGAGGGTCGACTGGTATGAAGATTCTGATGGTACTAACCTCCCACGACCAGATGGGCGACACCGGCCATAAAACCGGTTTCTGGCTGGAAGAATTCACTGCGCCGTTCTACGTATTCAAAGACGCAGGCGCCGACATCACCCTCGCATCCCCTAAAGGCGGCCAGCCACCGGTTGACCCGAACAGCGAGGCTGAAGATGCACTGACCGAGTCCACCCGGCGGTTCAGTGAAGACACCCATGCCCGGGAAATGCTGGCCAGCACCAGAAAACTGGCCGACGTGGACATGAATCAGTACGACGCCATCTTCTACCCCGGTGGCCATGGCCCGCTGTGGGATCTGGCCGAGGACGACAAGTCGATAGCCCTGATCAAAACCGCTTACGAGCAGGACAAGGTGATCGGCGCCGTATGCCATGCTCCTGCCGTGTTCAAGAATGTGTTCATAAAACCGGACCAGAACATCGTGGGCGGCCGTGAAGTCACCGGTTTCAGCAATACCGAAGAAGACGCTGTGCAGCTCACCAATATTGTGCCCTTCCTGCTGGAAGACATGCTCAAGCAGAACAACGCCCGTTACAGCCGGGGCGATGACTGGGCACCGCACATTGTGGTGGACGGCAAGCTGATTACCGGCCAGAACCCGGCGTCTTCCGAAGGCGCTGCCAAGGCTGTGCTGCAGGCGCTGCAGGAAGGCTGACCGTCACATTCTGTCTGTTTCCCTCAAGGTCACAGCAGAGCTCATCCATGCAATTCTGGTTTCCAGGCCCACCTCTGCGCTTTCAGGCGCGAGCGGCCTGGCGAATCTTCTCCGCAACGTTCTGAAGGCGTGACAGGTAGATGTTCATCAGGGTATTGATATCCACCCGTGCGGCGTTGGTACTGACGTTCAGCGCACCGGTGGCCGCTATGCCCTTTGCACCATGTGTGTAGGCGTCGGCCAAGGTATTGCTACCCTCATCGAAAGGGTCTGACCAGAAGTGACCCGGAGTTCACTTCTGGTCAGCAGTGGTCAGAAGTGAATCACAGTCCGGATGCTCTTACCCTCGTGCATCAGGTCAAACGCCTTGTTGATGTCTTCCAGCTTCATCTCGTGGGTGATGAACACATCCAGCGGGATCTCACCTTTCTCGGCTTTTTCCACGTAAGACGGCAGCTCGGTGCGGCCTTTCACGCCACCGAAGGCGGAACCGCGCCAGACCCGGCCGGTCACCAACTGGAACGGGCGGGCACTGATTTCTTCACCGGCACCGGCCACACCGATGATGGTGCTTTCACCCCATCCCTTGTGACAGGCTTCCAGCGCCGCACGCATCAGCTTCACGCTGCCCACACACTCGAAGGTATAGTCGGCGCCACCATCGGTCATCTCGATGATGACTTCCTGGAGCGGCTTGTCGTAGTCGTTGGGGTTGACCACATCGGTGGCGCCCAACTGCTTGGCGATGTCGAACTTGCCAGGGTTGATATCAATCGCAATGATGCGCCCGGCCTTGGCCATAGTCGCGCCGATGATGGCTGCCAGGCCGATGCCGCCCAGGCCAAAGATGGCGACCGTGGCGCCTTCTTCAACCTTGGCAGTGTTAAGCACCGCGCCAATCCCGGTGGTTACACCACAGCCCAGCAGGCACACCTTGTCGAGCGGGGCTTCCTTAGGGATTTTGGCCAGGGAGATTTCCGGCAGTACGGTGTACTCTGAAAACGTGGAACAGCCCATGTAGTGATACAGCGGCTGGCCCTTGTAGGAGAACCGGGAGGTGCCGTCTGGCATCACACCCTTGCCCTGGGTTTCGCGCACCGCGCCACACAGGTTGGTCTTGCCGGAGGTGCAGAACTTGCATTTACCGCATTCGGCGGTGTACAGCGGGATCACGTGGTCACCCACTTCCAGGCCGGTCACACCCGGCCCTACAGCTTCAACAATGCCGCCGCCCTCGTGGCCGAGAATGGTCGGAAACAGGCCTTCGGGGTCGGCGCCGGACAGAGTGTAGGCATCGGTATGGCACACGCCTGTGGCCACGATCTTCACCAGTACTTCGCCTTCTTTGGGCGGCGCCACATCCACTTCCACAATTTCCAGCGGTTTGTTGGCCTCAAACGCCACAGCTGCGCGGGATTTGATCACGTTCAGTCTCCTGTTGTCCGGTTCGGTCGGCCAGCGCCGACATTGATACAGTTCACAACTCTAGCACGCCCCGGTCTTCCGGGCCTTACCGTCCGATGTCATCAATGGCGGCCAGCACCGCCCTGGCGCCATCGCGGATTTCGGCGATCACCGCCTCGGCATCCTCGGATTGCCGGCGCCCTTCGACCGCCACAGCCAGAACCTCGGCAATCTGGGTTTCCACGCCACCAGACAGCTCCAGAATGGTGTGAATCACATCAGCGATTTCATCGGTGGCTGTGCCGGTTCTGGCCGCCAGCTTGCGTACTTCGTCGGCCACCACGGCAAAGCCCCGGCCATGTTCTCCGGCGCGGGCGGCCTCGATGGCCGCATTCAACGCCAGCAGGTTGGTCTGATCCGCGACGCCGGCAATGGTATCGACCATTTTCTCGATGCTTTGCGACCGTTCGTTCAGATCAGCAATCAGAGCCCGGGCTTTGTCGACGCCCGCTTCAATGCGTTCGGCAGTGGTTTTGGACTGGCGCAGGGCCTCATCCGCCTTGCCGATAATATTCGCGGTCTGGGTGGCGGTGGATGATGCAATCGCTGCCGCATCCTGGGTCTGCAGTGATTTTTCCACCCGTTCGGTAATGTCACTGGCAAACTTGATCACTTTAGTGACACGGCCACGCTCGTCCAGTATCGGGTTATAGCTGGCTTCGAGCCACAGGTCGCTGCCGTCTGAGCGCAGGCGATGAAAACGGCCACTGCGGAACTGGCCACTGGCAAGACCCTTCCAGAAATCGGGATTATCCCGGTAAAAGCCCGGATCACAGAACATCCGGTGGTGTTTGCCCTCAACCTGGCTCAACCGGTAACCAGTCGCGGCAAGGAAATTGGCATTGGCGGTAATGATGGTGCCGTCCGGCTCGAACTCGATGATTGCCATGGAGCGGTCAACGGACTCAAAGACCGCTTGCTGGTCCCGCAGGCGCTCCTGTTTCGCGGTGACATCCGAGGCAATTTTCATCACTCGCTGCACCCGGCCATCGTTCCCATAAACCGGGAAGTAGGTTGCCTCCAGCCAGAGTTTGCCGCCATCCTTGCGCCGGCGCGGGAAGGTATCGGTCTGTGCCTGGCCAGCCCGGATTGCATCCCAGAACCTCCGGTAATCGGCCGAGTTTGCCACTTCACGATCACAGAACAGGCTGTGGTGCTTCCCCACCACCTCATCCCGGTGGTAGCCCACCACGTCAAGGAACAGATCGTTTACATCCACGATCAGCCCGTCCGTGGTAAATTCAATCGTCGCCACCGCGTGGCGGATAGCACTGTACACAGCCTGGCATTGGCTGGCACGGGCCTGGCAATCGGCCATGTCTTGCTTTTGCTTTCGGGTCAGAAACATCGTCGTTTTACTCTTACATTGATCGGTAACCACTGACATCCTGTTCCGTGGGTAGCGTTATATCGGCGCCCCGAGGTATTCCTTCATCGTGTTTTCAGATCCTTTTCGAATCAGCAGGCGTACCACTAAACGGTTTACTATCTAACGAAGAGGTGTATACGTTGCATACCCTTTACTGGTTTACCCGCGACCTTCGATTGCATGACAACCCGGCCTTGCTGGCCGCAGCCCGTTCAGACATGTTGTTGTGTGTCTTTGTAGTAGACCCGCGCTGGTTTACCGGTGACCGGTTGCAGTGCCGTGCCCTGGGTGATCATCGTTGGCGCTTCCTGTGGCAAAGCTTGATGGCACTGGAACGTAGCCTGCGGCCTCTGGGGCAACGAATGCATATCGCCTGGGGCGAACCGGAAATCGTTCTGCCAGAGCTGGCCCGTGAGCACGGCGTGCAGCGTTTGATTCGCTCACGCCTACCCGGCACCGAAGAAGCCGCGCAGTGGCAGGCCCTCAAAACCCGCCTGCCGGAAGTGACGTTTCAGCAGTTCGAAACCCTGGGCATGTTTGCGGAAGGCCAGCTTCCCATGGAACTGGCAGAGCTGCCCGATACCTTCTCGCAATTCCGCAAGCAGGTGGAGAAAGCTGAGCAACCGGACCACACCCTCAGGATTCGAACCGTCAGCGCACTGCCACCACCCCCGGGATTCCCCGAAGATAACCGGGGCCTGTGCCCGCCGATACCGGAACCGATACATCGGTCACCATTCACCGGCGGTGAGGAAGCCGGCCTGGCACAGCTGCAAGCCTTCGTATTCGGACAACATCGCATTGCCAACTACAAGGAAACCCGCAATGCGCTGGACGACTGGGGCTCATCCTCCAAGTTCTCCCCCTGGCTGGCGAACGGCTGCCTGTCAGTGCGGGAGGTGGTTGCCGCCATCGAACAATACGAACGTCAGCACACCCGTAACGATTCGACCTACTGGCTCTGGTTTGAGCTGCTCTGGCGCGAGTATTTCTTCTGGTATGCCCTTAAACACGGGGGGCGGTTGTTTAGCCGCGATGGCGTGCAACGTAAACGCCGCCCGGTGACCTTCTATGGCCATCGATTCAAGGCCTGGTGCGAGGGCAATACCCAGTATTCGATAGTCAACGCGGCCATGAATCAGTTACGGGAAACCGGCTACATCAGTAATCGCGCACGCCAACTGGTGGCCAGCTGCCTGATCAATGAACTGGAACTGGACTGGCGTTACGGTGCTGCCTGGTTCGAACAGCAACTGGTGGATTACGACGTGGCCAGTAACTACGGAAACTGGCAGTATCTGGCCGGCGTCGGCGCCGATCCCCGCGGGCTTCGGCAGTTCAATCTGGACAAGCAGGCGCAACAGTACGATCCTGAGGGAGCCTTCGTACATCGTTGGCAGGGAGAGGCTCAACAACCAGTGGGCCTGCATACCGTAGACGCAGCAGACTGGCCAATATCATGACAATACCTGTTAGCCAACCAGAGAGAGTACTGGCCCGGATTCTGGATACCAGCCAGCCAGACACCCTTCTGTATTGCGGCGACACCGCCAGCCGGGTCAGCGAGGTGTGGCACGGGCAACGGAAAGCCGTTCGCTTGCTGGCGCTGGACACCGCGGACCCGAACGCCCGACTGCCACTGGATTCCGTGCCCGACCTGGCCATCATCACAGACACTCTGGAACACCTCCCCTACGAAGAAGGGGCGCTTTTACTGGGCCAGTTACGCAACTATGGCACCCACCAGATTGCGGTACTGGTGCCCCAAACCACAGACTGGGGTTTTACCGACTTCATCGCCCTGGGCTTTCAGCGTCACGCCGATATCGAAAGCGAGAACGGCGCACTCACGCTCTATACCTACAATCTGGATACTTACAATCATAAACGGGCCTGGAACAATCCCGATAACTGGGCCAATCCGGAAATGTGGGGAAAAGCGTGGTGGTAGATACAAATTCGAAATCCTTGAAGCCCAGTACAATCCGAATCGGTACCCGTTACCGCGCGAGCCGGCTCGATGGGCCCTATGATGCGATAGTGATCGGCTCCGGTATCGGCGGTCTGACCACTGCCGCCTGCCTGTCCAAAGCCGGCTACAAAGTACTGGTGTTGGAACAGCATTACACCGCCGGTGGCTACACCCACAGCTACGCCCGTAATGGCTACGAGTGGGATGTGGGCGTGCACTACATAGGCGACATGGGCGCGCGCCACACCCTCGGCCGCCGGCTGTTCGATTACATCACCGATGGCAAGCTCGAATGGGCTCCGATGGATGAGAACTACGACCGGTTCTTTCTGGGCGACAAAGTGGTCAACCTCAGGGCCGGCAAGGAAGGCCTGAGGCACTCGCTACTGGCGTCCTTCCCGGACGAAGAAGAGGCCATCGACCGTTACCTGGCTCTGCTCGGAAAAGTGGCCGATGGCATGCAATGGTATACCCTGTCCAAACTCTCGCCCGCGCTGGCTGCGCCACTGGTTTCCAGAGGGTTGAAAACGGTACTGCCGGACTGTTTCAACCGCACCACCTATGACGTATTGCGGGAACTCACCGCCAACGAAGAGCTGATTGGCGCCATTACCGGTCAGTGGGGCGATTGCGGGGTGACCCCGAAACAGTCGAGCTTCATGGTGCACGCGCTCATTGCCAAACATTACCTGTACGGTGGTTTCTACCCGGTGGGCGGTGCCTCGGAAATTGCCAAAACCATCATCCCGGTGATTCAGTCCGGCGGTGGTGACGTGCTCACCTACGCCGACGTGAGAGAGGTCCTGGTCGAAAAGGGCAAAGCCGTGGGTGTGCGCATGGCCGATGGCCATGATATCCGGTCACCGCTGGTGATCAGCAACGCCGGTGTGATCAATACTTTCGAACGGCTTTTACCCGAGTCTGTCGCAGACAGCATTGGCTATCCTGGCAGCCGGGAACACATCAAACCCTCAATGCCCCATATCGGCCTGTATATAGGCCTGAAAGGCACGCCCGACCAGCTCGGCTTGCCGCGCACCAACTTCTGGATTTATCCGAGCGCCGACCACGATGGCAACGTGGAGCAATTCCTGAAAGATCCCCGGAACACCTCTTTCCCGGTAGTCTACATCTCGTTCCCGGCAGCCAAAGACCCGGACTACCAGAACCGCTGGCCCGGAACCTCCACCATCGAGATTGTGGCGCCCACCACCTGGGAAATGTTCGAGCCGTGGCAGGGCTCCACCTGGGGCAAACGGGGCGAGGATTATGAGGCTCTGAAGGCTCGGATCACCGAGCAGCTTCTGGAAGTCATGTACGAAAAACTGCCCCAGCTTCGAGGTAAAGTAGACTATGTGGAAACCTCCACACCACTGTCGACCGCCTGGTTCTGCCGCTATGAGCAGGGTGAGCTGTACGGGCTGGACCACACGCCAGAACGTTTCGAGCAACGCTGGCTGAGGCCGAAAACCGACATCCCCGGACTGTACCTGACCGGGCAGGATATTCTTACCTGTGGCGTGGTCGGGGCAATGATCGGCGGGCTGGTTACAACCCTGGCCGTTCGCGGCCTGAAAGGCGCGGGGTTGGCCAAGCGCATTTTCGTGGGTTAAGCGTGGCCAGAGCACTGTGTACCCGCTGCGGCCTGCACCCGAACACCTGCGTATGCGAGGTTTGCGAGCAGGTCGACAACCGCCATCGCGTCATCATTTTGCAGCACCCGTCAGAAGTCGGTCACAGCAAGGGTACTGTGCGAGTACTTCAGCAGTGTCTGACCCGGCTGGAGGTACTGGTCGGCGAGAGCCCTGAGTCGTTTTCCGGTCAAGGCTTGGAGCGCCTGTTAACCGGAACCCGCACCGGACTGCTGTTTCCATGTGCTGACAGTCAGCCCGTGGAGAGCAACGCGCCAGCCCAGATCGACCAGTGGCTGGTTCTGGACGGCACCTGGCGTAAAGCCGCTAAAATCCTGCACCTGAACCCGCAGTTCCGGCAGTTGCCCTGCTTTCATTTCGCTGAGCCACCAGCTTCACATTACCGTATCCGAAAGGCACCAAAGGCCGGGCAACTCTCAACCGCAGAAGCCGTCGCCTACCTTTTTACATTGACCGAACCGGCCACAGATACCGAGCCATTACTCAGAGCTCAGGACGTACTGATTCGAAAACGGCTGGCCTTCGTTCCGGACCACCACAAAACCAAAGACCATGAAGCGCCCGATCCTGAACTCCCAGGAAGTCTCACGAATTATTGAAATGGCCTGGGAAGGTGACGAACCTGCACGATTTCGTTATGTTGAGGCAATCGCTGAGCAAAGTGGTGACAATGTATGGCATGGATCTCAGATAAAACAGCGGCAAACGAGTTGAGAGAGCAAAGTGCCAAGGTTCACAGAGGCGACCTTGAGGCCCTGCTTGAACGACAAAAAGCCGTTGAAGAGAAAGTCAAAAACAGCGGCAGGCTGAATCGTTTCTCTACCGATATCAAGCTGATGTTCTCGCTGATTCGCGATTACTGGTACGGCCACTACCGGGCCATACCCTGGAAGTCCATCGCTGCGGTAGCCGGAGCGTTGCTGTACGTGCTGAATCCGCTGGACCTGATTCCGGATCTGATCTTCGGCTTCGGCCTGGTTGATGATGCCGGTGTGGTTGCCTTGTGCCTTAAACTGGTCGAATCCGATCTGCACCGCTACGCTGCATGGAAGGAGCTTCACTCATCATAGGATGAGGGACCAACCGGGCATTGATTAATAATCAACCAGGGAGTATTCTCCCGCCCCCTTAATCGTCACCTGCACAGTTCTGGAGTTACTGTGGATTTCGCCACCCTTATCGGCCTCATCGGCGCCATTCTTCTGATTTCTTCGGCCATTATCCTGGGCGCATCGCCAGGCATGTTCATCAATCCGCCATCCCTGCTGATTGTGATCGGCGGTACCTTGCTGGTGGTTCTGGCCAAATTCAGTCTTGCCCAGTTTTTTGATGCCTTCAAGGTGGCAGCCCGAGCGTTCAAATTCAAACTGCCCGAAACTCAGGCCAGCATCGAAGAACTGGTGGAGATTGCCAGCATCGCTCGAAAAGAGGGCGTTCTTGGTATCGAAGGGAGGGAGGTCAGCAGCCCTTTCCTGGGCCAGGGTATTCAGATGCTGGTGGATGGACAGGACGGCAACACCATCAAGCAGCTCCTCAACAAGGAACGCCTGATGACACTGGAACACAACCGGTCGGGCGCGAAAGTGTTCACCGCCATGGCAGATGTGGCTCCGGCCATGGGTATGATTGGCACGCTGATTGGCCTGGTGCAGATGCTGTCCAACATGGAAGATCCCAAGTCCATCGGGCCGGCCATGGCCGTAGCCCTGCTGACCACGCTCTACGGCGCCATGATCGCCACCATGATCGCTACCCCCATTGCCGACAAGCTGTCCCTGCGCATGACGGAGGAGGCCCGCATGCAATCGCTCTATATTGATGCCCTCGTCGCCATCCAGGAAGGCACCAACCCGCGCATTATCGAGCAGATGCTGTCCAGCTATCTTTCGCCCAAAGAGCGGGCCAGAAACGGCGATGCGGAAACGGCAGGCGGTTAAACATGGATGATTTGCCAGAAGAGGAAAAGCCCGGGATTCCTGCGTGGGTTGTCACATTTGCCGACCTGATGTCGCTGCTGATGTGCTTTTTCGTATTGCTCCTGTCGTTTTCGGAAATCGACGCCCAGAAGTTCAAACAGATCGCCGGTGAACTCTCCAAGGCCTTCGGAGTGCAGCGGGAAGTGCCTGCGCTTGAGATCCCTCAGGGCACCAGCCCGATCTTCGACAAGTTTTCGCCGGCGCCGCCAGAGCCCACGGTGGTCAATGAAGTCAAACAGACCACCACCGACGTACAGCCCGAAATCCAGACTCTGAAAAGCCCCGAAGAGAAAGCCATTGAGGAATCCATCCAGGAACAGATGGACGCCAACATGGCCCGGATTCTTGAAGTGCTGGAACCGGCGATTATGGATGGCCGGATCAACGTCTCGGAAGATCAGCGCCGCATCATCATTCGCATTGAGGAGAAGGGCTCGTTTGCCTCAGGTTCAGCCCAACTGACCTGGGAATTCGAAGGCCTGCTTCTGGATATGGCGGAGGTTCTGGCCGACATGCCCGGCGACCTCGCCATTGAAGGCCATACCGATAACGTGCCCATCCGCACCGAACGTTTCTACAGTAACTGGGACCTGTCCGCAGCCCGTGCCGCCGCGGTGGCTAATGTTCTGCTGGCTCGGGAGCAGGTGACCCCGGATCGCATCCGGGTGACCGGTCTGGCCGACACCGAACCACGGGTACCCAACACCTCGCCGGAAAACCGAGCCAAGAACCGGCGGGTTGAAATCGTTATCGATCTGTCAGAGCCCATGGAAGAGCAGGAACTGCGCCTTCGCGAGCTGATTCGTTCCGAAAGCGAGTCGCAGGAAGCCATTATTGGCATTGAGCCCGGTCGGGAAACGCCCAGCGAGATTACCTGGTAGTAAAACCTTGCCTCGCGCCCTATCCAGATTGGTGCACAAGCCCTTGATGCGCACGCCTCTGGTGCACTTTGACGCAGATAAATACCTCCCTCGGCGCCCTCAGGTTCTCCAACCCCCCTGCAGTACTTGATATGCATTGTTTTGGAACAGCACTTGCTTAAGTCGCACCCCAACAATGCACAACGGCTCATCAGAAGCCGCGTAATCAAAACACTCAGGAGAAAAACCCGTGGATATCACGAGTGCCGTACACACCCTGACCGAGAGCGCCAACACGCTCTTCATTCTGATTGGCGCCATTATGGTGCTGGCCATGCACGCCGGCTTTGCGTTCCTGGAAGTGGGCACTGTTCGCCATAAAAATCAGGTCAATGCCCTGGTTAAAATCATGACCGACTTCGGCATATCCGCAGTCGCCTATTTTTTCATCGGCTACTACATCGCCTATGGCGGGCACTTTCTCAATGGCGCCGCCGAACTCACCTCCGCCAACGGCTATGAACTGGTCAAATTTTTCTTCCTGATGACCTTCGCCGCGGCCATTCCGGCGATCGTTTCCGGCGGCATCGCAGAGCGTGCCCGCTTCTACCCCATGCTGATTGCCTCGGGCCTGATCGTGGCCTTCGTCTATCCTTTCTTTGAGGGCCTGATCTGGAATGGGAACTTTGGTTTCCAGGCCTGGCTGGAGAACCAGTTTGGTGCGTCCTTCCATGATTTCGCCGGCTCCGTTGTGGTGCATGCTGTCGGTGGCTGGATTGCTCTCGCTGCGGTGCTGCTGCTCGGCGCCCGCACCGGTCGCTATCGCAACGGTCGGGTCGTGGCCTTTGCCCCTTCCAACATTCCGTTTCTCGCCCTCGGCGCCTGGATTCTGACCGTGGGCTGGTTTGGCTTTAACGTCATGTCGGCCCAGACTCTGGACGGCATCAGTGGCCTGGTTGCGGTCAACAGTCTGATGGCCATGGTGGGGGGTATTCTGGTTTCCATGCTGCTCGGCCGCAAAGACCCTGGCTTCATTCACAACGGTCCGCTGGCCGGACTGGTGGCGGTGTGCGCCGGCTCAGACCTTATGCACCCCGTCGGCGCCCTGATTACCGGGGGCGTGGCCGGTGCCATCTTTGTCTATCTGTTCGAGTGGGCACAGGCGAAAATCGAGCGGCTGGATGATGTTCTGGGTGTCTGGCCCTTACATGGCGTATGCGGTGTCTGGGGCGCCATTGCCTGCGGTATCTTCGGCCAGGAAACGCTCGGGGGCCTGGGTGGCGTCAGCCTGATGTCGCAGATTATTGGCTCGGTGGCCGGTGTGATCGTGGCCTTTGCCGGCGGGCTCATCGTTTACGGTGCCATCAAAACCATTAGCGGTCTGAGACTGACAGAGGAAGAAGAGTTCAATGGTGCCGACCTCAGCATTCACCGTATCGGTGCCAATGCCGTTGAGTGAGTTTCCGGGCCTTATTGTGCCTGGTAACCGGTAAGCTCCATGTAACCCACGCCGGAATGGCTTCCGGTGACGGAAACCGGGCTCTCCCAATACGGATAGAGCCCGGAATTCCGGTAATCCCCAGCCGGCGCGGAGACCTCAAGGTTCACGTCGAAACCCGGAAGGGTTATCTGCCAACGGCGCGGATATCCGGCTGGCTCGCCCACAGTGGTCAGCCCGATCTGTTCCGGACCCAGCGCCACCGGCTCGCCCGTGGCTGGAATCCAGGTACCCGAGCGGAACGCCTGTTGTGTTTCCCGAAGCTGGAACAGCATCAGCTTGTACCCCGAATCCAGATGCAGGGCAAACCAGTCCCAGCCCTGCTGTCCGGCTTTGAGAAACTGGCTGCTCCACTCCCGGTCGAACCACCCGGTACCCGCCACCGTCAAGGTGTCACCCTCAAGGGTGACCGTCCCCTCGATTTTCAGGTCTACCAGGCTGAAGTACATGGAGCCTTCGCCACTGGCGGATTTGGCGCTGAAACCGTCGTCACCATGAGCGACAGGATCACCTTGCGGCTGCAACAACAGATCATAGGACCAGTGTTCTGTAGCGACCGACAGCTGCCAGCCAACGTGTCCGCTCGCTGGCCTCAGGTGCCAGTGATCCAGCCAGACTGAAAAAGGTTGGGCGGTGGCCCCGGCATGCCCGACATCACCCCTGGCGAGCTTTTCGGCAAAGCGGTGCTGACCGTTGTAGCTCACCGCTGCATGAGCCATCCAGGCAGCCTCCAGAGGCCAGAGTGCCGGCTTCGGCGGTTCGGATTCAACGGACCTCGGGGTCAAGGCCTGCCGGAACTGCGTCCATTGCAGACCCAGCGGCCTGCCGTTTTCGGTTTCCAGATTCGCGGTGAGATACCACCATTCAATGCGGTGCTGGGGATGAGGGCCGAAATCGGCGGGGAAGGACAGCCGGTCTCCGGGCCCGGGCTGCAGGAACTGAATCTCATGCTCAGATTCCGCCACACCGGCAAGGCCTGCGAATCCGCTCGGCTCTTCTGCCCGATCACAGGCGGTGAGTAGCAGCGCCAGAAGTACGATAACGAAACGATTCATCGTTCCCCTCCCTGCAGCCCGTGGGCGGACTCCGGCGCCGAGGCCGGGCGACGCAGTTGCAGGCGCATCAGCAAAGCAATGCTGAGGCCGATGATCAGAGCCAACACGGCCAGCTCGATCCAGAACCCCGGGTACACCGCCATCGGCAGTGACCAGCCGAAAGCCAGCGGGTTGATGCGCTGGACCAGAATCCAGGTGAGCCACACGCCAAGCGGCAGTGCACAAACCAATACCGCAAAAATCAGCGCCAGGGAAACCCGGGTGAGCTGGGCCGCGGCCTGGCGTTGGGGCATACCCCAGACGATCAGCAGCCGGAAATACCAGGCGCGGGTAGAGAGGAAGACCCACACCATCAGCAACAACGCGGCGGCTGCCAGAATAAGCGTGAGGGTAGTCATGGCCCGGGTCAGCAGGAAGGTCTGGTCAAAAATATCAGTGGCCAGGGTCCGGATGGCCTGATTATCCCTCACTGTCAGTTGGGGGGTATGCCAAAGCCGGGCCAGTTGCGCCTCAACCACTTTGATCTCTTCGACGCCCGCGCTTATCGACAGGCTTCGAAAGCGGGCTTCAAAGTCCTCAGGCAAGAGACTCGCCAGCACCAGCACCTCACCGGAGGGCCGTCCGTAATCCGGATAAACGGCCAGCACCGGAGCCTGAAACCGACGGGCGCCAAGCCTGACAATGAGACGGTCGCCTACTGCAAGCTTTTGCCTTCTGGCCAACTGCTCATTGACCATTAGCCCCTTGCCCCGCGCCAACGCCTGCCAGGGCGTTTCTGTTTGCGCCAGCAAGCGCCAGTTTTGCACCAGGTGACTGACCGGCCCGAGGGCAAACACATCGACAGGCACCGGCTCACTGCCTGGTGCTGCCTGCACGCTGGCCCGCCCCCGAATCACCTGATGCCACGATTCCGGACTCACCAGCTCCGGCTGCGCCGTCAGCCAGCTTGCGGCAGCGGTGATATCCGCCCCTGGCGGTACTTCAATGTAGTAATCCGCTTCCAGCCGTTGCCCCAGCCACTGATCAAAGGTGTCCTCGAACGTGGTTACCAGGGCATGAACCGCCAGCACCAGTGCCAAGGCAAACTGCAGGGCCACCAGCGGTAGCGCCAGCCGACGCACCAGGACTGCGACTTCCTGTAGGCGCCAGCGAATCAGCGGATCCCCGGTGTTACGGGCCAGCCAGCGGACAACCCCGGCAATCGCCAGCGGGGCCAGCCAACCGGCAGCGAGAAAAACCAGTGCCACCGCCAGGAACAGCCAGATCAGAGTTGGTGCCCACAGAGATACTGCCAGCCCCAGGGCCAGTAGCAGCACATAAATTGCCGGTTGCACCCGAGTCAAGAGCGGCCCCGACGAGTCCCGAACGCCCGCCAGGCAAGCGGCCACGACCGCCGCCACCATGGTCAGGGTTGGCAGCCACCAGTCCTCCCCTCCACCGGCATAGAGCGGACGGTCGAACAGGCCTTCCAGGGCCTGCTCAAAGCCATCTGCCAAAACCAGTGACAGCGCCCGCCCCAACCAAACCCCGGGCAGTATGCACACCAACGCCAGCAGCAGGTTTTCCACCAGCAACAGGCGGCTGAGCTGGCTCCTGTTCACACCATAGCGATACAGCAAAGCCAGGCTTTCCCGACGTTGAGCCAGGCCCAGAAGGAACACACTGCGCAACAACAACGAGGTAATCAGCAGGACCAGCACTCCAAGCGCATCCAGGTTGAGCAGAAAACTGTCACCCAGCTCTGCCGTATCAGGCGCAACGGCGAATGCCTGATAGCGGTAGCCCGCCGGTGGTGGCGACTGACCGTCGGCTTGCGACACCAGCAGAACCAGGGCCGACGCCTCGGCTGAGGCCTGGACAGCGGCTTCGCTGATATCGACGAAGGGCTTGCCATCAAGTTCGCCCTGCCAGGGTGCTGGCGTGTGTTCCGGCTCGGCAAAGCAATGGGCCGCCAGCGGATCAATGCCCACCAGCCGGCCGCGCCCCGGTACCGGCACTTCCAGCCATGGCATCACGCACAGGCCCTGGCGTCGAAGCATGACAAAGTCCTGCACCGAGACCGGCTGGCCGTCCTCACGCACCACTTGCTGGCGCTCGGCGACAGCGCTCTCGCTCTGTTCAAGGCTGGCCCTGGCCTGGCTGGTGAGGTGATGTATTCCAGTCCAGAGCGCGGTGGCAAGCAGGATCATGGCGGCCAGCGCGGCCAGCTGCAGGGGGTGACGACGATAATGACTGAACAATGCGATGGGGGGAGACATTGGTCTTCAGGGCCCGCCCTGGTGCCCGAGGTCCAACTGATGAAGGCAACGGGCTGCCAGGTCCGCATCGTGGGTAGCCAGCACCAGCCCACAGCCATGTCGGGCCTGGAGTTCGAACAACTCATCGGCGACAGTCTCTGCCGTCCTCCGGTCCAGGCTACCGGTCGGCTCATCCGCCAGAATCAGTGCCGGCCGGGTAACAAATACCATGGCCAGCGCAGCCCGCTGGCGTTGGCCACCGGAAACCTGATCCGGATAACGCTGGCCCAGCTCACCAATGCCCAACCTCTGGAGCCAGTCGCCAGCGCTGGTGTCGTCCTGGCCAGCCAGGCGCGCTCGCAACCGGATATTATCCAGCAGGGACAGGGTCGGCATCAGGTTGGCATCCTGAAAGACCACGCCGAGTCGGCTCTGCCTCAATTTGCACCAGGCCCGCTCCAGAGCCTTGCCCATTGGCGCGCCATCCCCGGCTAAAGGCTGTCCCAACATAGCCAGCCGACCGGAACCGGGAGACTCCAGGCCACAGAGAATATTCAGCAGCGTGCTTTTCCCGGACCCGGACGGGCCGGTCAGCGCCAGCGACTCGCCTCGCCCCAGATGCACACTCAGTTCCTGCAACACAGTCACATGCTGGTCGCCGCTCTTGAACTGTTTGCTCAGGCCGGTGGCACTGATCAGGTTATCGGCCATGTTTTCTCCCGGTATTCAGTCGGCAGCCCCCAGAGGTTCTGCCGCACCGTTCCTGCGTTGGGCACGCCATTCCCGGAATTGCTCGACCCAGGACAACAGCGCTGGAATCACCAGCAGTACCAGGAAGGTGGACAGTCCCAAGCCAAAGGCAATCGACGTTGCCATAGGAATCAGGAACTGGGCCTGCAACGACGTTTCGAACAGCAGCGGTGTCAGCCCCCCAATAGTGGTCAGGGACGTCAGCAGAACCGCGCGAACCCGCTGCACGGCGGCCTCATTCAGGGCATCCGTGATGTCCAGCCCCTTCTGCCGTTGCTGGTTGTAGAAAGCCACCAGAATAATGGCGTTATTCACCACGATACCGGACAGGCCGAACAACCCGAACAGGGACAGTATGGTGAGCTGCAGCCCCATGATCCAGTGGCCCAGCAGGGCACCGACCAGGGCAAAGGGAATAATCGCCATGACGATCAGGGGCAGACTCCAGGATGCAAACACCCAGGCCAGCACCACATACATCAGGGCCAGGCCGATAAGCAGCCCCGTTTGCATGTCCGCCATGGTTTCGCGTTGATCGGCCGAGCGGCCCTCAAAGCTGTAGCGCACACCGTGACGACTGGCGATCTCCGGCAAAGGCCCGGACTGCAGGCTTTCAAGAATCTGGTCGGTGGTGGCAACCCGGGTATTCAGCGCCGAAGTGACCTCCACCGCCAGTTTGCCATCGGCATGGCGCAGGGCCTGGAATCCCTGGCGGTGATCCAGGTTCATCACCTGGGTCAGCGGTACAAAACGGCCATCGGGGATGCGGATGGTCATGCGCTCCAGGGTGGAATATTGCTCCCGTTGCGCCCTCGGCAACTGCACCCGGACTTCCACCTCATCGCGACCATCCTGGTAGATCTGGGCGATCCGGCCATCAAATGCCGCCCGCAACTGTCGGCCCAGATCCACAGTGGTCAGCCCCAGGGCCTCACCATAAGGGCTGACCTGATAGAGCAACTGTTCCCGGCCCCAGGGCATATCGTCTTCCACATCCAGCACGCCCGGCAGGGTATCCAGAGCCTGGGCCACTTCATCCGCCGCCCGCTTCAGGGCCTCGGCGTCATCACCGGTCAGTCGCACGTTGACATCTCGCCCGGGCGGGCCGGCCTGGCGTTCGTTGATATTCAGGGCATCAAGCCCGGCCGGTTGACTCATACGGCTGCGCCATTCCCGAATGAACTCGGCATTACGCACAGAACGGCTGTCTGAAGGCACCAGTTCCACCAGCATGGAGCCAAGCTCGTCATCGTTCCGGGAACTGCCCTCAGCCCCCTGGGTAGCACCGTAGGTAGTCACGGCATGGAGTACGAGCTCGCCACCCAGTGCCTCCTCCGTTTCCGTGAGTGAGCGCTGCATTTCCCGGATGAAGCGCGCCACCGTGTCCTTGTCCGTGCCCGCCACAAAGCTGGCATTGGCGTAGAACACCGATGGTTCCGGCGTCGGGAAGAAATTGAACCCAAGCCGTCCACCGGCCAGCAGGCCGACGGTGACAATAGCCAACGCCAGTGCCGAGGCTACGGTCATGCCCCGGTGCTTCAGGCTGTAGCGGGAGAACCGGCGGAAAGGGCCGTCGCGGAAGGTATCGAACCGTTGCTCAAATCCCCGGCGCAAACGGGCCACGGCGTGAGGGCGTCGCTCTGGCTGATTCTCGGAAACCTTGCGAACAAAGGCATGGCGAAGATGGGCTGGCAAGACCACAAAACACTCCAGCAGAGAGGCAATCAACACGCAGATCATCACCACCGGAATATCGCCCAGGATATTGCCTATTACACCTCCCACCACCAGCAGTGGCATGAACGCCGCCACCGTGGTCAGGGACGAAGCCAGTACTGGCCAGACCATACGCTTGGCAGCGCCTTCGGCGGCATAGATGGACTGCTCTCCCATACGGGCATGGGCGTCCGCGTCCTCCCCCACCACGATGGCATCGTCAACGATCACCCCCAGGGCCATGATCAGTGCAAACAGGGAAATCATGTTGATGGAGCCGCCGATCAGCCATAGCACCCCCAGGGCTGCGAGAAAGGCGGTGGGAATACCCACCGCCACCCAGGCGGCGACCCGCCCGGGAAGAAACAGGTAGAGCAGCCCCACCACCAGCACCAGACCACCCAGGCCGTTATTCACCAGCAAGGAAATCCGGTCTTCAATCAGCTGCCAGGTTTCGTCGTACACCTTGATTTTTACGGTGGCCGGCAAGGTCGGGCGGGTATCCGTCAGCCAGGACTCAAACACCCGCGCGGCGGTCAGGGAGTTGCCATTTTCCGCCCGCTGAAGCTGCAGCTCTACGGCGGACATGCCGTTGTTTTCCATGACCGTCTGGTTGTCCCGGGCTTCCTGGCGGATGATGGCTATGTCACCCAGTTGCATGCGGATGCGATCACCGCTGAGCACCGGAATGGTCTCGAAGGCCTGGGGGCTGCGTCGCTGTTCCACCGCCCGCAGCTCTCGGGTGGCATCCTCCTGAGCCATCATCCCCGCCGGCAGGTCACGGGACAGCGACGCCACCCGGTCGGCAATCTGTTCCAGCGACAGGCCCAGGGATTCCAGCCGCTCCACCGGCACATCAATACTGATCTGCTGCTCCGGCAGGCCCCGGAGCGTCACCCGGTCGATGCCCCGGTCCAGCAATTCATCCTCAAACCGGTACACGAGCTGGCGCAACTCGGCCCGGTCGACATCACCGTAAACCAGCAGCCGGGCCACCGGTTCGTACCGTTCTACCCTGGCCACCTGCGGTTCTTCGGCATCCGCCGGCAAGTTGTTGAACTCGTCCACCTGCTGGCGCACGTCGTCCACTGCCTGTATCGGGTCGGTGCCTTCATGGAATTCCAGGGTAATGGACGACACCCCCTGCGCCGACGTGGAGGTCATCTTCTTGAGGCCGTCGACGCTGCGCAGACGCTGCTCCAGCGGGTCGGTAATGCCGCGCTCCACATCCTCGGCCGACGCACCACTCCACACCACCCGCACGCTGACCACATCCAGGGCGAAAGTAGGGAAGAACTGGATATTCATGCGGCTCAGGGCCATTACGCCACCGAGCAACATCACCAGCATCACCAGATTGCCGGCTAACCGGTGATGGACAAAAAAGCCGATCACACCCTTTTTGCGACTCATGAGGCCGGTGCTCCCTCGCTATCCGCCAGCTTTACTTTCAGGCCGGTGATCGCATTGGGCAGGTGGGTGGTGATCAGGTGCATGCCCGGTTTCAGGTGTTCACTGGCGATCAACAACCGACGCTCACCGTTCTCGCTGAGTGCCTCGCCGACCCGTTGCACCGTCACCCGCTGCATGCGGTTATCATCAGTCATGATGTAAACACTGTCGGCCCCGTACAGTGCGCTGAAGGGTATGGCAATCAGGTTGTCCCTTGCTGGCCGCTGCAGCAGCAGTGGCTGCAAAGCCCCGGGCCGCAAGGCTCCCGATTCCCCGTTCAGCTCCAGCACCGCCTCGGTGCCGGCCGGATCAGACAGGCCAGCAAACCGGACCAGCTCAAAGCGCAGGCCGGAATCCTCGGCGGTAGCCGTTAGTGTTGCCCCCCCGGCCAGGGCATCCACCAACTCGCCGAGATACATCTGCGGCACCCGCGCCCGGACTTCCAGCCCCTGTATCGGATAGATGCTCAACAACGCCTGACTGCGGGATACCTGATCGCCAGCCGCCACTTGCAGGTTGGTGACCATACCGTCAAAAGGCGCTGTTGATACCGCCCGCTCACCGTCCAGTTCTGCCGTGCTCAGACTGGCCCGGGCCTGCGACAACCGGGCTTCCAGGCTTTGCAGCCGGGCCGGATGCTCAGCTATGGCCCGCTCCCGGGTACGAACGGTCAACTCCGCCCTGGCCAGCGCATCGGTGGCAGCCTCAAGGTTCTCGCGGGAGGCCAGGTTGCGCTCAACCAGCGACTGAATGCGCTCAAACTGGCGACGGGCGTTGTCCAGGATGGCCTTTTCACTCTCCAGGGATCGCTGATCGTTGCGGTATCGCACCTGTTCGGACCGCACCTGCGCCTCCAGGTCGGCGACCTGGGCCCGAGCCTGGGCAAGTACCGGTTCAATATCGGCGGAATCCAGCGCGACCAGCAAGTCACCTTCGCTCACCTGCTGCCCTTCCCGTACCGGTAACCGGTCAATACGCCCGGCCAGAGTGGCGGTGATGGTCTGCAGATCCGGCGCCACCACCTCACCATACAGAGGCAACACCGGGGTCGCTCGAGTGGGCTTGACCTTCTGCACCTGCACCAGCCAGCTACGCTCGGTGGCGGATACTTCCGCCGGTTCCGGCCGGGTTGCCTTCAAAAGCAGGAAGCCGGCAATACCGAGGGCGATCATTAACAGGGGTAGCAGTTTTCTGGACATGGACCGTCGATACTCTGATTAAATGAAGATGCGCGAAGGCAACGAATTTACTATACAATTTTCAACAGGTTCCGGATTACTCCGGCAGGTTTCCCGGCTTCAGGACCGACTCCGTTGGACGCCACTCACGATACTCTGATCAACGTCACCCTGCTGAACATCCTTCTGGTGTGTGCCGTTGTAGTGATACATAACGAAGTCCTGATCCGTTTGAGTAGCCTCTTGGGACGAATGCGGCAAAGCCACCACTTCCGCTTGATCGTCGCAGTGCTCGGCTGCCTTACCGCCCATGCTCTTCAGGTCTGGATATTTGCCACGGCCTTTTATTTCATGCACCACGCGGATGGCTGGGGCCAGTTGCTTGGCAATTTCAACGGCTCCATGCTGGACTGTACCTATTTTTCTTTCACAACCTTTACCACCCTCGGCTACGGCGATATTGAAGCCGTTGGCATGCTCCGTCATCTGACCGGCATCGAGGCCCTGACAGGGCTGGTCCTGATTACCTGGAGCGCCTCCTTCCTGTTCCTCGAAATGCAGCGCTACTGGCCAACCCGGTAGCAAATGACCCGGCGTCAAATCCACCGGCAACGCGCAAGTGTGTAGTACAGAAGCGGAACCACCAGAACCGTCAGCAAAGTGGACATGGCGAGGCCAAAGACCAACGATATCGCCAGGCCGTTAAAAATTGGATCGTTCAGGATAAAGTAAGCACCCACCATCGCTGAAATGGCCGTCAGAGCAATCGGTTTGATGCGGACTGCACCTGCCAGCACCACCGCTTCGTCCAGTTCTACGCCCTCCTCGATTAACTGTCGGATAAATACCACCAGCAGAATGGAATTGCGCACAATGATGCCGGCCAGGGCAATCATTCCGATCATGCTGGTGGCGGTGAATTCCCGCCCCAACAGGGCATGGCCGGGCATGATACCGATCATCGTCAGGGGAATGGGCGCCATGATCACCAACGGCAAAATATAGGAGCGGAACTGGGCCACCAGCAACACGAAGATCATGAAAACCCCCACGCTGTAGGCGGCCCCCATATCCCGAAACGTTTCGTAGGTGATCTGCCATTCGCCGTCCCATTTCAGGGTGCCTTTTTCCGGCAATGGGGGCTGATCAATGAAATACTGCTCCGGCGCCCACTCCTGTTGGTCCAGACGTTCAACCATCGCAAACATGCCATACAACGGTGAATCGATCTCGCCCGCCATATCCGCCGTCACGTAGGTCACCGGCAGCAAATCCTTGTGGTAGATCGCGCCCATCCAGTCGGCCTCGCGAACATCGGCAATACTCGCCAAAGGAAGCAGGTTGCCATCACGACTGCGCACGTTCAGGGATAACAATGCCGCGGGCTGGGCCTTGTCGCCTTCGCTCAGAATCACACGAATCGGAACCGGGTACTTGGCGTGGTCATCGTGCAGGAAACTGACACTGGTGCCGCCCAGGGCCGTCTGGAGGGCACCGACCACCTGGGCCTGGGACACGCCAAGCCGTGCCGCGCGGTCCCGATCCACAACCACTTCCCACTGTCGAGTAGGCGCCTCAAGCGTGGTATCGATATCCACCAGACCATCCACCCGGGTCATGCCCTCGGCCACTTGCCGGGCCAGTTCCGCCCGACGGTTTTCATCCACCGCGTAGATCTCCGCCACCACCGGTGACAATACCGGCGGACCGGGCGGCACCTCGACAATCTTGACGCTGGCGCCGTGCTGCTTACCGATCTCGGTCAACGGACCCCGGAGCGACTGGGCAATGGCATGAGACTGCCGTTCCCGGCGCTCCTCATGAATAAGATTGACCTGGATATCGCCGTGGTAAGGATCGCCACGCAGGTAGTATTGCCTGACCAGACCGTTGAAATTGATCGGCGACGCGGTACCGGCGTAGGTCTGCCAGTTGGCCACCTCATCCACCGTTTCCAGGTAGCTGCCCATTTCCATTAACACCCGCTGGGTCTGCTCCATGGGCGTTCGCTCGGGCATATCCACTACCACCTGCAACTCGGACTTGTTGTCGAACGGCAGCATTTTCAGGATCACCGCCTGGAACACCGGCAGCGAGGTGGCGGCCAGGGTCAGGCCCACCACGCCCAGCGCCAGCACACGACGCCGCCAGGGATGATCACCCAGGAACGGACCGAGCACCGTCCGGAAAATTCTCAGGGACACTGGGCTGACGCCATCGGCAGAGCTGGACGCCTCCTCGGCTTCGGCGGCCTGCTCACCCTTCTTGTGCTTGAGCAACCGGAAGGCCAGCCAGGGAGCCACCACGAAAGCAACGATTTGGGACAGCACCATCCCAGCCGAGGCGTTGATTGGAATCGGGCTCATGTAGGGCCCCATCAGGCCAGTCACAAACGCCATGGGCAGCAGCGCGGCCATGATGGTCAGGCTAGCCATAATGGTGGGGGTGCCCACCTCATCCACCGCCACCGGGATGATGTCCGTGATCGAACGGCGGGTGTTCTGGATGCGCCGGTTGATGTTCTCGGTGATCACGATGGCGTCATCCACCAGAATCCCGATGGAAAAGATCAGCGCAAACAGCGACACACGGTTCAGGGTAAAGCCCCAGGCCCAGGAAAATACCAACGTTAGCAGCAGTGTAATCAGTACCGAAATACCGACAATCAGGGCCTGGCGCCAGCCCATGGCCGCCAACACCAGCAGCATCACCGCCACGGTGGCGGACACCAGATCGGAGATCAGTTTCTGTGCCTTGTCGGAGGCGGTCACCCCGTAATCCCGGGTCACCAGCACCTCAATATCCGGTGGCAGGGCCCGGTTACGCAGCTCATCCAGCCGCTGCTCGATGGCAGTGGTGATGTCGATGGCGTTTTCGCCTGGCTTCTTGGCAATCGCCAGCGTCACCGCCGAATACACCTGGCCGGCCACGCCTGCTTTGTGCTCCGGGTGGGCCGGGCCGAAACCGACCATTACACTCTGGTCCGGCACCGTCCCGCCACGGCGCACTTGCGCCACATCATCCATGTAGACGGCCGCCCCATTGTGCATGCCCACCACCAGGGAACGGACATCCTCTACGGATTCCAGCAGCGTTCCGGCCTGTACCGGAATGGAGACGTTGTCGCGGGTTACCCGGGCTTCCTGGCTGGCCGCGTTGCCAGCATTGAGCGCATTCGCGATGTCCTCGGTAGTGAGGCCATACCCCGCCAACAACGCCGGATCAAAAACGATATCCACCCGGTCCGGTACGCCGCCGAGGGTATAGATGTCCCGGGTACCGGGCACGCGCTTGAGGGCCACTTCGAGCATGTACGCCAACCGGGTGAGTTCCTCCCCGGAATGGGTGTTGGTGGGATCAAACAGGGTCAGGCTCATCACCGGCACATCATCGATGCCCCGGGGCTTGATCAGGGGCTGGGAGGCACCCAGATCCGGGGGCAGCCAGTCCTGGTTGGAATACACCTGGTTATAGAGCCGAACCAGGGCTTCCTGCCGTGGAATACCCACCTCGAACTGCATCGTAATCACCGCCTGTCCCTGGCGAGATACGGAATAGACGTGTTCCACGCCCTTGATCTCACTCATCACCTGTTCGGCCGGCGTGGCAATCACACTTTCCACTTCGCGGGCACTGGCTCCCGGCAGCGCCACCATGATGTCGGCCATGGTGACATCAATCTGGGGTTCCTCTTCTTTTGGTGTGACAATCACCGACAGGATACCGAGGATGATCGCCAGAATGGCCAGCAGCGGGGTCAGGTGATTGTTCTGAAAGGCCCGGGCAATGACACCGGACGGGCCAACCGGGGGCAATTCCTGACTCATGGCCGCTTACTCCCCGCTTGCCGCTGAGGAACCGGGCATGGCCAGTGTTTCGCTGCCCACCAGAACCCCCGGATTGCTCACCACCTGTTCACCGGCACCGAGCCCCGACAACACCTCCAGCCGCTGACCATCGCGAACCCCGGGCCGAATCTGGCGTAGCCGTGGTTCGCCCTCAGGGTTAATCACGAACACGGCCCGCAGTTCACTGCGCTGAACCAGGGCAGACGCCGGAATCCACAGCGCCTCCCGGCTCGCCACCGGCACACTCACTTTCACCAGCATGCCCGGGAACAAGGCACCATTGGGTTCGTTGAGCTGAAGGCGCAGCCGGAAGGTATGGGTTTGCGGGTTGGCATAGGGATAGAAGGTCATCTCGCCGGTCTCCAGCACCCGGCCATCGGGCAGGGTCACGGTGGCCTGGCGCTGACTGCGTGCAACATCGGCGTATTTCTGGGGAAGGTCCACCACCACCCGCAGCTGTTCAAGGGACAGACCGCTGAGCAAAGGCTGGCCGGGGCTCACAGACTCACCAAGCTCGACATGCCGTTCGGTGAGAATGCCGCCATAGGGGGCGATAATACGAGTGTAGTCCAACTGCTTGCGTGCTTCGGCCACGGTCGCTTCCGCCCTTTCCACCCTGGCCTGGGCAGCGCCCAGATTATTGCGAGCCTGGTCGAATTCCTGCCGCGACACCAGGCCCCGTTCATGAATGGCTTCGATTCTTTGATACTGCTGACGGGCATCCTCCAATCCGGAACGGGCTTCCTGCAGTCCGGCTTCGGCCTGGTTGAGCCGGGCCTGCTGTTCGCTGTCTTCCAGGCGCACGATCAGATCATCGGCGGCAACGGAATCATCCACATCAAAGGGCAGCTCCACCACCGTACCGCTGGTCTGGGCGGATACGGTACTCTGCTGAACCGCTTCAATAACACCATCAAGATGGGCGGTTTCCTGCAGAGCCGCCCGTGTTACCGCCTGCGTTTCCAAGTCCTCAGCCGCTAAAGCAAAACTGATCAGCATCAGAAGCAGGATCCGGATCGCCTGAACACACTTGCCCATCTTCGTTATTCCTTTAGAGAATTACCTGATAACCAATTGTAGCATTACCCCTGACACCCTTCAGTCTAGTTGTTGTCCTTGCGAACCGGGCTTGATCAACGACAAAAAAACCCCGGATGGAGTGACCTCCACCCGGGGTATCAATGTCACCCGCCGGCTATGAGAAGCGGGTAACCGCCATAATCGTTTTTACCACCGGGCCGTAAGCGCTGCGCGCAATGTGCGCCCGGGCTCATTGACCCGGAACACCCCACTGTCGGCCAGGTTGTCCTTACTGACATGATACGCCCAGGTATTGTCGAACAGGTTATCCACTGCCCAGGTCAGGCTCAGATTGGCCATGAGCGGATGGGTTCCGGACAGGTTGAATACGCCGTATCCCGGTGAAGTGCTGGGGTCCAGTCCGGATTCCAGGTCTACCCGATCCTGGCGACGGGCCAGTTGCCATTCGGCCTCCAGGGTGTGGCCCTGGTAGTGCCAGCCCAGGGTCTGGATAAACTGGATGGGCGGAATCCGCGGCAGCGCCTTGTCGGCATCGCGGTTTTCGCCGCGCACCGAGGCCAGCTTGCTGGTGCTGCTCCAGGTACCGTTGGTCCATCCCAGCATGCCCTCTACGCCGAGCAGGCGGGCGCTGATATTTTCGTAGCGGGTATCCGTGGTGTTATTGGGATTGCGGATGTCAAAGCGGTAAACATAGTCATCCACCTGGTCTACCCAGACGGCCGGGCGCCAGCTCCACTCGCCCTGATTGCCGGGCAGGCTGACTTCCAGCTTGTGGTGTTTTTCGGTGTCCAGATCCGGGTTTCCAATCCAACTGCCTTTCATGGTCTTACGGGCAACGTAGCGCTCATTCACACTGGGGGAGCGCACGCTGTGGCTGGCCGTAACCTCAAGGGCCTGGACCGGAGAAAAACGCCACTCCCCGGTCAGGAAACCACTCACGTTGTCATCGTTGGCTTCGGTATCGTTTGCACCATAGGCCGAGGCGTAAAGTCCCGAAGGAGAGAACGTCATCATACCGCCGGCCATCGGAGTAAACGTCTGATCAGCACGGGTTGCATCCATTTCCACCCGGTCATAACGGATGCCGGCGCCGAGGCGGGCATTGGCGCGGATCTGGTGGAAAGCCTCCACAAACACACCTACCCGGTCACGCTCGACACCAGGCCACATCAAAGAGGCCTCGTGGTCGAGATTCATGCCGTTGTACATGGTGGCGTCCCACTCATTGCTTTCCACATCCACACCAAAGGCAATGTCTTTGGTGTAGTTGATGGTCTGATCCAGCACCAATCGGGCGCCCCGGGTACGGGTTTCCGAGTTGGTCTGCATTTTCATGGGCATACCCATATTTACCGGCGGCTCACGCAGGCTGAAATTATCCATCACGTGATCCACATCTGCCTGCCAGGCCATCAGGTTCCAGCCGCCGCTGGCGACCGGCGCTCCCAGCTCCAGCCGGTACAGGTCGGTATCCGTTTTCGGTGCATCCATACCCCGGCCGGGAAACTTTACATCCCGCTCTTCCTGGCGGCTGACCAGGCCCTTGATGTAAAAGCCATTATCAGCGGTCCAGGCGGCATCCACCCGGCCTTCAGAGTTTTTGTAGGCGCTGCGGACTTCGTTACCGTCGCCGTCTTCATAGTCGTCCGCTTCGTCGTAGCCGCCAGCGAGGCGGATAAACGTTTCCTTGTCACCGACCGCCACGCTGCCGTTAACCAGCTTGCCTTCGCCATTGTCGGCACCGCCGACGGTCAGGTGGCCGGTTGTGCGGTTGTCATCAGCAAATTCCGGGGCGGCGGTGGTGGCGACCACCTGGCCGCCGGCAATCGGGCCCCAGCGCAGGGTGCGGTTGCTGGTGCGCACTTCCAGCACCGGCGCCAGCGCCGTGCTCAAGCGGCTGGTGGGCGGATCCATCCGGCTCGGGCAGGCACCTTCCACCCGCATGCCATCAAGGAGAACCTCCACCCGTTCTTCATTCTGGCCACGGATCACCGGGTCCAGACCACGGCCCCCCATGCGTGACAGGGAAACCCCCGCATCGGAGGACAGTCGCTGCACCGGTTCAGTCTGAATGGCCGCGGCAGACAGCCGGGCGGCTTCGGCCGACTGACCTTCGGTCACCCGGATCAACATCGGGGCAGTGGTTTCAGACTGGGCATTGGCAAGAGGTGCGACAGCATAGCCGGCCATCACAAGGCTGATACAGCGAGCCAGATGGGTCTTTCTCATCATGGGGTGGCGGTCCTTGGAGCGTTTTGATCAGGTATTTTGCGAATTAGCCGGAATTGTATGTCGCTTCTTTTTCACTGGCTTGAGACACAATGCCGCACCCCCTTGGGGGTATCTCCGACGGGTAGAACGCCGGGCTTTGCAGCAGATTCACTTGCCAAATACCGCACCGCTGTGGTGCAATCAGTGCCCTTTTTTTGGGCGACCGCATTTTCTTGCGACCTTCAATACGCGTATTCCGAGGGCATGACACCATGACTGCAAAACTCGACGAAAAGCTCGAACCGATCTTCCAGGATGTTCTTCATCGCAACCCGGGTGAGAAGGAATTCCACCAGGCGGTTCACGAAGTGCTGGAAACCCTGGGGCCCGTGCTGGTGAAATACCCGGAGTTCGCGGACAAGAAGATTATCCAGCGCATCTGTGAACCCGAACGCCAGATTATCTTCCGAGTGCCCTGGCAGGATGATAGCGGTGAAATCCACATTAACCGCGCCTTCCGTGTCGAGTTCAACAGCGCCCTTGGCCCCTATAAAGGTGGCATGCGTTTTCACCCATCGGTGTACCTGGGCATCATCAAGTTCCTGGGCTTTGAACAGATCTTCAAGAACGCCCTGACGGGCCTGCCCATCGGGGGCGGTAAAGGCGGCAGCGACTTCGACCCGAAAGGCAAGTCTGACGACGAAATCATGCGTTTCTGCCAGAGCCTGATGACCGAACTGTACCGCCATCTGGGCGAGTACACCGACGTTCCCGCCGGCGACATCGGCGTCGGTGGCCGCGAGATCGGCTACCTGTTTGGCCAGTACAAGCGCATCACCAACCGTTATGAATCCGGCGTGTTCACCGGCAAGGGCCTGGACTGGGGCGGAAGCCGCGCCCGTACCGAAGCCACCGGTTACGGCACCGTGTTCTTCACCCACGAAATGCTCAAGGCCCGTGGTGACTCGCTGGAAGGCAAGACCGTGGTGGTTTCAGGCTCTGGCAACGTGGCCATCTATGCCATCGAAAAGTGCCACGAACTGGGCGCTAAAGTGATTGCCTGCTCTGACTCCCAGGGCATGATCGTGCATGAGAAAGGCATTGACCTGCAGACCGTCAAGCGCATCAAGGAAGTGGAGCGCCGCCGCATCAGCGCCTACACTGAGTACCATAAAGACGCCAAGTACGTGGAAGACGGCAACATCTGGAGCATTCCGTGTGATGTGGCCCTGCCTTGCGCCACCCAGAACGAGCTCAATGGCAGCGATGCCAAGATGCTGGTAGAAAATGGCTGTATCGCGGTTGCCGAAGGCGCCAACATGCCCACCACGCCGGAAGGCATCATCATCTTCCAGGACGCCAAGATAGCGTACGGCCCAGGCAAGGCCGCCAACGCCGGCGGTGTTGCCACTTCTGCCCTGGAAATGCAGCAGAACGCCAGCCGCGACTCCTGGACCTTCGATTACACCCAGAAGCGCCTTGAGGAAATCATGATCGATATCCACAAGAACTGTTACGAAACGGCCGCTGAGTTTGGCGCGCAGGGTAACTACGTGCTGGGTGCCAATATCAACGGCTTCATCCGTGTGGCCAAGGCCATGACCGCCATGGGCGTGATCTGATCGAGCCATGACCAGCCAGCAGCCTCACCAGACCGCAGACCGGGTGTCCACCGGGCTGCCCGGTCTGGATGAGGTGCTGGATGGCCTGCGAATCGGCGACAACGTTGTCTGGCGGGTCTCCGATCTGGACGACTACCGCCGATTCGTTCTTCCCTTCCTGGACGCTGCCGCCGACGCCGGCCGGCAGATCATCTACCTCCGCTTCGGCGAGCATCCCCCGATCATTGACCGGCACCCCGCGGTGCGCACCATCACCATTGATGCCCTCGGCGGCTTCGAAAGTTTTACCAGCCGGGTCTGGCACCTGATAGAACAGCATGGCCGCGGCGCCTTCTACGTGTGCGACAGCCTGAGTGAGCTACTGAACGCCTGGGCCACCGATGCCATGGTGGGAAATTTTTTCCGGGTGGTGTGTCCCTTCCTGTTCGAGCTGGATACTGTCGCCTGGTTCGCCCTGCACCCGGACCGACACTCCCGGATGACCCTGGACCGGATTCGCCAGACCACCCAGGTGATGATCGATGTGCACCGCCACGGCGAGGATGTGCAGATTCATCCCATCAAGGCCTGGCGCCGCCAGTCGCCGACCATGTTCCTGCCTCATCGGGAACAGGCTGGCCAGTTTCGGCCAATTACCGACAGCAGCGATGCCACCCGCTTACAGGCCTCGCTGGAATCCGAGCACCTGCATCGCCAACCCCTGCTGGATTACTGGGACAGACTGTTTCAGGAAGTCAGCCGGGCCATCTATGAACAGGACCAGGCCTGCATGTCCGATCTGCAGGAGCAGGTTCTGCAGGTTATGATCAGCCGGGACCCCCAGATTCTGGAACTGGCCCGCCGCTACCTGACCCTGGAAGATCTGCTCACCATCCGCAGCCGTCTGGTTGGCAGCGGTTACATTGGCGGCAAGGCCACGGGCATGCTGATCGCCAGAAACATCCTGCTGCAAGACGCCCCGGAACTCTGGCAGCCGAATCTGGAACCCCACGATTCCAGCTACCTGGGCACCGATGCCTACTATGCGTTTCTGGTCCACAATGGCCTGTGGCCGGCAATCATGCGACAACGCTCGCCAGAGGGTTATCTGAGTGAAGCACCCTCCCTGCGCCAGGCCATTCTGACCGGGCAGTTCCCGGCGGAAGTCCGCTCGGAACTGGAGCGCTTGCTCGACCACTACGGCCAGTACCCCATTCTAGTGCGCTCATCCAGCCTGCAGGAGGATGGCTTCGGCAACGCCTTCGCCGGCAAATACGATAGCGTATTCCTGATCAACCAGGGGGCGCCGGAACAGCGCCTGACAGAACTGGAAAACGCCATCCGCCAGGTCTACGCCTCGTCCATGAGCGAAGATGCTCTGGTGTACCGCAAACAACGGGGGCTGGACCAGCGCGAGGAGCCCATGGCTCTGCTGATCCAGCGGGTGAATGGCCGTTTCCACGGCCGCTACTATCTGCCCGATGCGGCCGGCGTTGGCGTATCCAGAAACACCTTTGCCTGGGACAGCAACATGGACCCAAAAGCGGGCATGGTGCGCCTGGTTATGGGGTTGGGCACCCGGGCCGTGGACCGAATTGAAGGCGACCACGCCTGCGTGATGGCGCTGGACCATCCCGCTCGGCAACCATTCCGCAATCCGGACGAACACTACCGGTTCTCCCAGCATCTGGTGGATCTGCTCGATCTGCAGGAAGGCCATCTGGAAACCCAGCCCCTGAGCCAGTTACTGGAAACCGTTAGCGACCTGCCCATGGCACACATGGGCGAGATCGACCGGGCCGCCAGTGCTCGGGCGGAACAGATTGGCCTACCAGGGCCAGTGTGGCGGCTCACCTTCCGGCCGCTGGTTCAGGCCAGCTCGTTTATTCAGCGGCTGTCATCTCTGTTATCTACCCTGGAGGCCGGCTATCAGCATCCCGTGGACGTCGAGTTCACCCTGCATATTGATGAACAGGGCGAACCCTCCTTCAATCTGGTTCAGTGCCGGCCACTGGCCACGATTGGTGAAACCGGTCCGGTCACACTGCCGGAACACCTGCCAGCAGAGCGGGAGATTTTCCGCACCCAGGGCCATTTCATGGGCGGCAACATCAATCTGGCGATCGAGCGGGTTATCCGTGTGGATGCAGCTGTTTACGCCAATCTCAATACCAACGAGCGTTACGAGGTGGCCCGCCGTGTCGGCGAGGTGGTGCGGGCATCCAGCGACAGCACCCTGCTGATCGGCCCCGGCCGCTGGGGCACCAGCAGCCCGGAACTGGGCGTACCGGTCAGGTTTGGCGACATCGCCGGAGTCAGTGCTTTGGTGGAGGTATCCGAAAACGCCGGCGACATGGTGCCGGATCTGTCCTACGGCTCTCATTTCTTTCAGGACCTGGTGGAAACCGGTATCGCCTATGTGGCGCTGTTTCCCGAATCCGGCCAGTGCCACTACCAGCCTGACCTTCTGCCCGGTGAAATCCCCCAGCCTGAGAACGCCAGTGACATTGAACGCGCCATCAGGGTGTATGTCATGGATCAGTCGCCCCTTCAGCTGGCCGGCGATGTGGTTCGCCAAGAACTGGTGTGCTACCGGCCGGTTGACCCGAAGCAATAGCCAAGCGTTTTTCGCGCCGGAACCGGCCGCACGCTGCTAGAATGCCCCCATGGAATGGCTGACACACTCACAGACCGGTTTTCGGCAGGCCGCCCGTTACCTTCTGGGCATGCGCCTGGCCATCATTGTTACCTTGCTGGTGGCCGTTGCCGTTGCCGAAACCACCATCACCCTTGCTCATCGGGCCGAGGCGCTGCTGCTATGCCTGCTGTACGGTGTACTGGCCACGTTCGGGTGGTTATGGTTCAGCCGGCGCCCGCCCGCCTCTGCGGTTTTTGTCAGCCTTACCCTGGCGGCCGATCTGGTGCTTATCGGGTTCTGGCTTTACCTCACCGGGGGCTACACCAACCCCCTGGTCTCGCTCCTGCTGCTGCCGATTGCGGTCGCCATCATCCTGGTGCCCGGGCGTCAGGGTATCGTCCTGACGGTATCCGGTATTCTGGTGTATACCGCCCTGGTGCTCTGGCACACGCCTGCCATTGAACACCAGCACCACGGCAGCGACCTGGCCCAGCTGCATCTGGTCGGCATGTGGGTAACCTTTGCCCTGACCGCCGCCATTCTGCTGCTGGTGGTGGGAACCCTGGCCCGCCAGCTGAGAGCACAGCAGTCCCAGCTTGGGCAGTTCCGGGAAGACCGGCTTCGGGACGAGCAGATAATTTCCCTGGGCCTGTCGGCCGCTGCCGTCGCCCATCGGCTTGGAACACCTCTGAACACCATGACGCTGTTGCTGGATGAAATTCGTTCTGCCACCGCGGGGCGGGGCGACGAACATCTGGAAGAGGACCTGGGCATGATGCAGCAACAGCTGGCACTGTGCAGTGGCCATCTGCAACAGCTGACCCAGGCCGCCATCGAAGCCCGCAACGCAAAACTGGAAAACCTGGCGGTATCCACCTGGCTCAAGCGGCTTCGGGAGTCTGCAACATTGCTCTGGCCCGCCGGGCCGATACGCTGGGCAGACGAGTGTCCTGAGGCAACGGTCGCGGTAGATGCCACCCTCGATCAGGCGGTACTGAACCTGCTCGCCAACGCCCTGACCGCCAGTCCGCAATGGGTCGCGGTCAGTTGCCGCAGCTCAGACAATGCACGGGTGGAGATTATCGTCGAAGACCACGGCGATGGTCTGGAAAGTGCCTTTGCCGGTGCGCCGGGCGAAGACGTGGTGGATTCCCGCAATGGTCTGGGTGTGGGGCTGTTTCTGTCCAACGCCACCATACAGCGACTGGGTGGCCACCTTCGTGCCCGGGTAAGCGACCAGGGCACCACCATGGTGATCGACCTTCCGGTGACTGACGAGCCTTCTACGGGGGTTATCTGAACATGACAGACGGCGAACGCTGGTTGCTGATTGATGATGATGAAACCTTTCTTCAGGTGCTGGGCCGCTCCCTATCGCGGCAAGGCGTAGAGAGCGTCACGGCCAGTAACCGCGAGGATGCGCTACGGGCACTTGATGAGTACCGCTTTAACCGCTGCGTGCTGGACCTCAATCTGGCGGGTGAAAGCGGCCTGCAATTACTGCCAGAGCTGCTGCAACACGATGACAATCTGGAGGTACTGGTACTGACCGGCTACGGCAGTATCGCCACGGCGGTGGAGGCCATGCGCCGTGGCGCCGCAAACTATCTGTGCAAACCGGTCACCGTCAGCCAGCTGATACAGGGCTTTGAACCCCTTGAGGGCGGCCCCGCACTCCGCCAGGAACCGCCCTCGGTGGAGGAAATGGAGTGGGAACATATCCAGCGGGTGCTGAATGAACACGAGGGCAATATATCGGCAACGGCCAGGGCTCTGAACATGCACCGCCGAACTCTGCAACGAAAACTCCAGAAGCATTCCCGCTGGCGACAGTGAATCTCCCAGCTGTCCTGAAACGGTAAAAATCTCACTTCGAATTGACGATGGTCAACTTCCTGAAACCAAGGTCGAATGCCTTCCAATCCCGGATACGGTAGCATCCCACGCAACCTCCCTTTGCAATAAACGGATAACAGGTACATGGCAAATACGGAGGTTGCGGGTAGCCATCATTGCTATACTCGCAAACAGTTCTCACATGGAGAGGAGGAAGCCGAAAGCCACCGATAACCGGAACACCTGATCTATGCCCAACACCCCGGATACCCCTCAGCCTGCCACGGATATCGACCCGAAACGACTGGCGCTGGTGGCCACCGCCACCCGCAACATGGCACTGATTCTGGACGCCAGTGGCTGCATCGAGTGGGTCAATCAGGCGTTTGAGAAGCACACTGGCTACTCGCTGGATTCGGTGCGCGGGAAACTGCCCAGCCAGGTTCTGGCCGGCCCGGACACGGATCCGGAGACGGTCAGCCGGATACACCGCCACCTGTTCCGGGGCGAGGCGTTTGAAGAAGACATCCTGCACTACACCGCCAACGGCGAACCTTACTGGGTACACACCTACTGCACACCCGTCGATGGAGAGGACGGCATTGAACCCGGCTTTGTGGTAATCCAGACCAACATCTCCGACCGGAAAAACAGCGAACGCGGCCTGCGCATCGCTGCCAGCGTCTTTGATCGCAGCCACGAGGCGATTGTCATCACCGATCACCTCAACCACATTATCGATGTAAACCCAGCGTTTTCCCGGATTACCGGCTACAGCCGTCAGGAAGTACTCGGCCTCAACCCTTCCATTCTGAGCTCTGGCCGCCATTCCCGGGAATACTACCGTTCCATGTGGCAGTCCATCGAAAAAACCGATCACTGGCGCGGAGAGGTGTGGAATCGCCGCAAAAACGGTGAGGAATATGTGGAACTGCTATCGATCAGCCGGGTGCACCTGGAAGAACCCGGCAAACATTATTATGTGGCGGCGTTCTCCGATATCACCGCCCTGAAGAATCACGCCAAAGAGCTCGACCGGGCCGCGAATTACGACGACCTCACCGGCCTGCCCAACCGCCAGCTTCTGGAAGAGCGGTTGCGATCCGCCAGGGCGCACGCGGACCGGCAGAAACGCTCACTCGCCATCTGCTATCTTGACCTGGACGGATTCAAGGGTATCAACGATGAACTCGGCCACGATTTCGGCGACGAGGCGCTCCGCATGGTGGCGGAACGGCTCACCCGAAGTCTCCGCAGCGGAGATACCGTCGCCCGAATCGGCGGCGATGAATTTGTTCTGCTGATTCAGAGCGATCATTCGGAGCCGCTGTATCAGCGTATCCTGAGCTCGGTCAGTGAGCCTTTCGACATGGCGGGTAAAGCGGTAAATCTGACCGCCAGCCTCGGCGTCACCCTGTACCCGGAGGATGATACCGACGCCGAAGGCCTGATCCGCCATGCCGACCAGGCCATGTATGCTGCCAAAGAGAAAGGCCGCAACCAGTTTTATATTTTCGATCCAGGCCAATATGCCTTCCGCAAGGAACGTCGGAACCTGCTGATGGAGATTTCCCGCGCCCTGGAGAACGAGGAATTAGCACTCTACTTCCAGCCACAACTGCGCATGGCCGACTGTCAGGTGATTGCCTTTGAGGCCCTGATTCGCTGGAACCACCCCGAAAAAGGACTGATTACCCCCGATGCCTTTCTGCCGGCGGCGGCCAACAGTCACCTGGAGATCTCCCTGGGCCAATGGGTGCTGAAAGAAGCGATTCACCAGATGAACCGATGGCGGGAAGCCGGCGAAGCTCTGGCAGTCAGCATCAATATCAGCGCGCCCCACCTGATGGACCGGAAGTTTGCGGACTACCTGGAAGGCTATCTGCAAAGCCATCCGGAAGTGAGCCCCGGGCAAATCACTCTGGAAGTGCTAGAATCCACGGCGCTGGAAGACACCAAACGCGCCAGCAATGTGCTGGCGCGCTGCCAGTCTCTGGGTCTGCAGGTGGCGCTGGACGACTTTGGCACCGGCTTTTCCTCGTTGACCTACCTGCGCACCCTGCCCGTGGACGTCATCAAGATTGACAAGAGTTTCGTCCGCAACATGCTTACCGACGCCAATGACCGTGCCATCGTCGAAAGCGTCATTTTCCTCGCACAGCGTTTTGACCACCCCGTAGTGGCCGAAGGGGTGGAAACGCTGGAGCACGCCACCGCACTGCGGGACATGGGCTGCAACCTGGTTCAGGGCTATGGCATCGCCCGGCCTATGCCGTCAGACGAAGTACTGGACTGGCTGGACAACTGGCGTCAGAGAAGCCACTCCAACAGGGACATTCGTGAACTGCAGACCGTTTCGGAGCAAGGTGAGGGCATCTGAACAGCAGGGTTACCGGTAGCGGCTCTGATCCAGCGTACTGAGCCGGTCCGGATGGAATACCATCAGGCCAGTGACAAAGGTGCCGTTGATGAAACCCTCCGGAATCATGAACAGCGGCAGATACCTCAGATACTCATGCACCAGTTCATCAAAACTGTAGGTACCGCTGCTCCATAGCATCAGGCACATCACCATGCCCGCCGCGGCAACCGACAGACCGGCTCCAAAAAAACCACAGAAGAAGATGTAGGCGAAGAAGTTACGGAAATTGCGCCGCCGTTCCCACAACATGATGCCATGGCTGACCAGGGCTGGCACCATCACCGTAATCAGGCCGTTAGCGGCAAACATCAGTAGCGGCTCGCGCCCGGTGATGACGGTGATCACCAGGGCCAGCAGGCCCGCCAGCACGGCCAGAGCCCAACCCAGCATCAGGGTAATCACCGTGATGCCAAAGATGTGAATCGCCAATCCTGGTGAAATACCTGCCCGTAACTGCCAGACAAAACCCAGAATCACCGCAGCACCAAAAAACGAATGCTGCAGAGCGTTATCCTTGCGCAAGGCGGACCAGTCGACAGAACGCACCGCGTTTAACAGGATCACCGCAAACAACACGGCGGTGATCAGCCATTGACTGGTGGAGAGCAGGTTGTCGGTCATTCCCATGGCGTTTTACCGGTGCGGGTGCGATTGGAAATAGGGGGCAGTGTCTACACATACCCCATACACCGTCAATGGGATCACACCGTTCAGATCAAGCCGCCAACGCCGCCCGGTCCGTGAGCGCCTGCCAGGCTTCATAAGTGCTCAGGAAGATGCGTCCGCCTAGGTGTTCCAGCAACTCCGTGCCTTTGAGCCGGTCCATGACCGGGCCCTTGATTTCCGAGAAATGCAGACGCACCCCGGCGTCGCGCAGCCGTTCGTTAATCGCTTCCAGGCTTTCCAGGGCTGAGGCATCAATCAGGTTCACCGCCGGGCACACCAGCACCAGATCGGTCAGCTCCGGCTCCCGGGTAACCAGATCCATCACGGTTTCTTCAAGGAAACGGGCATTGGCGAAATACAGGCTTTCATCCACCCGCAGGAAGGTAACCTTGGGGCAAAGTTCCACCTCATGGCGCAACACGTTGCGGAAATGCTCGGTGCCCGGCACCCGGCCCACCACCGCACTGTGGGGGCGACTGGTGCGGTACAGGAACAGACCGATCGATAACGCCACCCCGGCAATGATACCGGCCTCGACACTGTGAGCGAGCGTGAGCAGGATGGTCGCCAGCATGGCCCCGAAATCGGTACGGGAATAGCGGAAGGTGCGGCCCAGGGCAGGCAGATCAATCAGGGTGATCACCGCCACAATAATGGTCGCCGCCAGCGTCGCCTGGGGCAGCCAGGCTATCGCCGGCGTGAGGAACAGGGTCGCCAGGGCAATGCCCACCGCCGTGTAGGCACCGGCGGCCGGTGTTTCTGCGCCGGCATCGAAGTTCACCACCGAACGGGAAAAGCCACCGGTAACCGGCATACCGCCCGACAGGCCGGACCCCAGGTTGGCGGTCCCCAGACCAATCAGCTCCTGGTCCGGGTCAATGCGCTGGCGCCGTTTGGCCGCCAGGGTCTGACCCACGGAAACCGATTCCACGAAACCCACCACACTGATCAGCAAGGCGCTGACCGCCAGTTGGGACCACAGGCCAAGATCCAGACTGGGCATGGTGAAGGCAGGCAATCCTGACGGTACCTCACCGACCAGTCGCACGCCCTGCTCATCAAGCCGCAATACCCAGGCAACCAGAGTCGTGATCAGCACCGCCAGAATGGGCGCGGTCTTGGTCAGGATATCGGCCGCCCGGGGCGCCAGGCCAAATCGATGCAGTACCGGTTTCAGGTACCGGCGCGACCACAACAGGAACATCAAGGCCCCGCCCCCGATCAACAGCGTGGGCACGTTGGTATTGCCCAGGGAAACCAGTAACGAGTGACCAATATCCAGCAAGTTGTGGCCATTGGCCTGGATACCGAACAAGTGCTTGAGCTGGCTGGCGGCAATGACAATGCCCGAGGCGGTAATAAACCCGGATATCACCGGATGGCTCAGGAAGTTAGCCAGGAATCCCAGCCGCAGCACCCCCATCAAGGTCAGCATCAGGCCAGACATCACCGCCAGCAAGATAGCTCCAGCCAGATACTCAGCAGTGCCCGCCTCGGCCAGTGGCGCCAGAGCAGCCGCCGTCATCAGCGAGGCCACCGCCACCGGGCCAACAGAGAGGGTGCGACTGGTTCCGAACACCGCATAGATCACCAGTGGCAGGATGCTGGCGTACAACCCGACCTGCGCCGGGAGGCCTGCCAGCAGAGCGTAGGCCAGGGACTGCGGAATCAGCATAACGGTGACAATGACGGCAGCCACCAGATCACTGGTGGCCTGGTCACGACCGTAGGATGGCGCCCATTGCAGAATGGGCAGATAGCGTTTCAGATTCATGCGCGGCTCAGAACAGGTTGACCGGTACCTTCAGGTACACCTGGCCGTTGTCTTCTGCAGGCGGCATATGGCCCGCCCGCATATTCACCTGCACCGACGGCAGGATAAGTCTCGGCATATCCAGCGTTGCGTCCCGCTCGGTGCGCATCTTCACGAACTGCTCTTCCGACACACCATCGTGCACGTGCACATTGGCCCGGCGCTGCTCGGCCACGGTGGTCATGTGCTGGTATTCATCACGGTCAGGAGCCTTGTAATCATGGCACAGGAAGATGCGAGTCTCCGGCGGCAACGCCAGAACTTTCTGGATGGACTGATACAGAACCCGGGCATCTCCGCCCGGGAAATCACAGCGGGCCGTGCCGTAATCCGGCATAAACAGGGTATCGCCCACAAATGCGGCGTCGCCAATCACATAGGTGAGGCAGGCCGGTGTATGGCCGGGCGTATGTAGCACACTGCCTTCGAGGCTGCCGATCGCAAAGGTGTCGCCTTCCTCAAAGAGCCGGTCAAACTGACTGCCATCGCGGGCAAACTCGGTACCGGCGTTAAAGGCCTTGCCGAAAATTTCCTGTACCTGAATGATTTTTGCCCCGATACCGGTTTTGCCTCCGAGCTTGTCATGCAGGTAGGGAGCTGCTGACAGGTGATCCGCATGTACGTGAGTTTCCAGAATCCATTCCACGGTCAGATCGTTCGCCTGGATGTACTGAATAATCTCGTCGGCCGAGCGCACATCGGTGCGGCCAGCGGCATAATCGAAATCCAGCACCGAATCCAGAATCGCACAAGCCCGGCTGCCGGGATCGCGCACGACATAACTGAAGGTGTTAGTGGGTTCGTCGAAAAAATGCTGAACGATGGGCTGAGTCATGGTGTTCACCTTTGAAGTCGCCAGTTCTTTAATTTGATCTAAGGATATACTGAAACGATATATAAGGTGAAATGCTGTTTTCTTATATGCGCGATAATCCCGATGCATCAACCAGGCAATCCCGGCCCCCATCTTTGGCCTGGTACAGCCTATCATCTGCCCTGGCAATCATTGCCTCCGGGGTGGCCGGCTCGTCTGTCAGCTCCGACACGCACACCGCCCCGGCGCTGACCGTAATGCTCAATGCCTTGCCGTCGACCAACCATTCCTCCTCCCTTACTGCTTCCATGATTCGCATCACCAGGGCTTGCACATCCCTCTCGGTTACTCCGGTAAAGACCACCAGAAATTCCTCACCCCCGAAGCGGGACACTACATCGGTGGTTCTGGTGTGGGCGAGCAGGAGGTCGGTAAATCGCATCAGTACCTGATCGCCTGCCAGGTGGCCCAGGCTGTCGTTTATCCGTTTGAAGTGATCAATATCGAACATGGCCAGGCAGAAACGGTCACCATGGCGATTGCTGGCAGCAAGGATCTCGTCCAGCCGGGGCATCAGGTAACGACGGTTATGCAGTCCAGTCAGGGGATCACGAATCGACTGGTTAAGCAGGTCCTCTTCCAGCCGGTTGCGTTCCAACGCACCGGACAGCAGACCAGAGACAATAATCAACAGATCCGCCATATCCCGCCGCCAACTCCGCCGGGATAACGAATCCACACCAAAGAAGCCCATCACCTGGCCGCGGATCCGGACAGGGACGCAGAACATGGAACTGACTCCCTGCTGCTCCAGCAATGCCCGCTCATTTGCGGCCTCAGGCGGCAAATCCGCAGTATCCTCAATGAACACCACCTTGCTCTGGGCCTCCATCAGGCGAATCTGTTGCTGCCACCAGCGGAAATCGTCAATCGGCACCGCCTGCTGATCCGCCATCAACGATGGCACACCCGGGGCACACCATTCGTGGGTATTGGTCATGGTGGCAAAGTCCGGCGAAAAGGCATAGACGTAGGCGCGATCAACGCTGAAGAAGGCGCCGATGGATCTGAGCAACTCATCAATGCAGTCGTCGATGGAGCCAAATCCGAGATGAATGAACTCACTGGAAAGCCGGGCAATCAGCTTCTGGAAACCCGCCTGGAACGAGAATTCCGCTTCACTATCCCGAAGATGCTGCTCCAGCTCCTTGTAGTGCTGAATGTTGTGGAACTGGCCATACCAGAGGGTGCTGCCGTCCGATTGCCGCTCCGGCACGGAATGGGCTTCGTACCATTGGTACTCGCCATTCTTCATCCTCAGCCGGGCGCGGTAACACCAGGGTTGCAGCGTTCGCACCGAGTGCAGGATGCTCTCACCTACTCCGGCCGCATCGTCAGGATGAATGACCCGGAAAACCGCATCGGCATTTTCCCGGAGCTTTTGCGGCTCGACGCCGAACAGTTCTTTTACCTGGTCGCTGACGTAGGGATAGCGGTGTGACTGATGATCGGCACTGAGCCAATAGGTAAACAGCACGCCCGGCACGCCGGATGCCAGCTTCTGAAAAAACCGGGCCGACAGGCCCTCTGGCTGCTCATCGTCGGGCTGGCTCGCCATAAATGGCCGGTCTCCCTGCTATTGTCTACACTAGGTTCTTTTAGTGTAGTCCAGCCCGACAGTCGCGGCGAATGCTCTTCAAAGACTGTCCAGGCGGGCCTTTGCTTCTGCCTTACGGCCGGCATCCGCCACTTCACGACCAGGTCTCGACGGGGCTGCCAACACTTTTTCAAGATAGACCCGGGCCCGTTGCGACTCGTTCTGTTGTGCCAGAAAATCACCGAAGAAATAATTGGCATCGATACCGTCCGGGTTGATTGCCAGCGATTTCTGAAGGTACTTCCGGGCCATCTCATCATCCCCGAACCCCAGCGGCCAGCCCGGCACCTGATAATACAGGCTACCCAGCGAGGTATAGGCTGAGCCATCCAGCGCATCCGGAGCGATCTTCAGGGCCGCTTCCAGGGAGGCCCGGGCCTCTTTCACCAGCCCCAGCGCACCCAGGCCGCCTTTGGCACCGGCGTAGGTGCTGAGCACAATACCCTGCCAGATCAGCGGTTCGGCACGGCCCGGATAATCAGCGACAAAGGTCTCGGCCTCTTTGGCCAGTGACTCAAATGCCTTTTCCTTATCATCGTCTGGCAACTGATACTGGATCTGCGCCCAGCGTTGCTGGATTTGGGCCAGTTCCGCCTGCATGTCCTGAGCCCAGAGGGGCATGGCCATGACCCCCGCCAACACCATTACGATCCACTTCATGACACCACTCCTGAATCCAGAAAGCGCCGGATCACCGGCAGCTGTTTTAACATCGCTTTATCCACAAGCTTCGGCAGGATGCCGTTGATCACCACAAACAGTTTTTCCGGCCAGCCGAGAAACCGCCGGCGTTCATCTTTTTCCATCGCCTGATGAATCTGGGCTGCGACAGCTTCCGGTGCGTCCATGGCATTGCCCAGGGCACGGTTCAGCTCGTTCACCGGCGCCGGGTTCATAGCCGTGGCCGTGGCTCTGGGCGCTACGTACACCACCTGCACCGGGGTGTCCGCCAGCTCCCGGCGCAGGGCTTCGCTGAATCCGCGCAGGCCGAACTTGCTGGCGCAATAGGCGGTGTAGCCGGGAAACCCGATGCTGCCGAAGGTGGACCCCACCAACACCAGGGCGCCCACGCCCGCTTTACGGAAACGAGGCACAAAATGCCGGGCCACCAGCATGGCGGAACGCAGATTGACCATAAGCTGGGCATCCAGGTCACTGATCGCCATGGCATCCAGCGCCGCAAACCGGTTCTGGCCGGCGCAATGAATCACGCCATCAATATCGGGATACACCTCACTCAACTGTTGAAGCTGTCGATCCAGCTCCGGGCTGGCCAGCTCCAGGTGTACCGGAGAAACGCCGGCGCGCTTTTCCAGCCGCTCCGGATGCCGGGTCGCAACGATCACCCGGGCACCGCATTCCACCAACGGCCCGATCAGGGCCTGGCCAATGCCACCGGTACCACCCAGCAGCAGGAAGGTACGGTCATGCAGCCTCATGACGTTGCTCCTTGCCATGGGCCCGCAGCGGAATACTGTGAAGCATATCGCCGTACAGGCGATACACCATGCGCGCAGCCTCGATGATGGCCTGCTGGTCCTCCGGATCGGTGATGTCGTTCATCAGGTTGCGGAAGAACTCGAAGTGGTCCTGATCCAGGGCGCCGTGAGAGTAAAGATAACTGAACGCCTGATTGGGCAGGCCCAGCTGTTTCTGGATGGCTTCACCCAGGGGCGTGGCCAGCTCAATGGAGGTGCCCTCCAGCACCTGAACCATGCCAAAAAAAGCCGCCGGGTTACCCCGCTGGATGCGGTCATACAGGTAGGCCACCATCAACTCGATGGAGGTATCGGGCTGGCCATGACGAATGGCTTCCTTGTCTTCACCGCAGGCTTCAAGGTCGTTGAGAATCCACTCGTGGTGGCCGTATTCTTCCTCGATGTATTCCACCAGTGCCTTGCGCACGAATTCCAGCCGTTCGGGCAGCCGGCCACCACAGGCCATCATCAGTGGCACGGTGTGCTTCACGTGGTGATAGGCCTGGGTCAGGAACCAGGTGTAACCCTCAAGATCAAAGCGACCCTCGCGGATAGCCTGAATCACCGGGGCTCCGGTGACATGGGCCCGGGCCTGTTCAGTTTCGGATTGCAGTCGGTCAAAAAATGCCATGTTGGAGTCTCCTGGCGTTGGCTGTCGGATAGAAGTGCCCGCAGGCACTGAGAGATTCATGAATAAGGGAAAGGATTCGGCCATGAGCCTGGGCAGGTCCGCCTGAATCTGGTGCCGCACCGGGCGACCGTTGGCCGTGATGTGGCCCTCGGCCTGGGTCAGCCGTTGCCGGCGCAGGTACACGGCCTGCAAGCGGGCATAATCCGGCAATCCGGCATTCAGCAACGTCAGGGCCGCACGTATATCGTCAGGGCTTCGGTTATCGGTGATCACCACCAACGCACCGGGTTGCGGCTCACCATCGCCAAATACCACGGCCTGAGCAGCCCCTAATGCCTGGACCAGTTCACTTTCCAGCCATTCCGGGCTGATGTTCCGACCAAAGCTGGTAATCAACAGGTTCTTGGCCCGACCGTTGACGGTCAGAAAGCCCTCTGTGTCCTGGTCGCCCAGATCGCCGGTGTCGAGCCAGTCATCGGCTTGCGGCTCATCACCGAGATATCCCAGATGGGTATTGCCCCGGACCAGAATCCGGTGCTCGTTATCCACCTTTACCTGAACATGCCCCAGGGGGAGGCCCACCGAGCCTTCACGTTCCGCTCCGGGCACGTTCAGCGCCACCACCGAGCCACATTCGGACAGGCCGTAGCCCTCGTACAGAGGCAACCCGATCGACCGTCCACGGGCCAACAGGTCCGGCGATACCCGGCCGCCGCCGACCGCCAGGAAGCGAAACGAATCCGTTGTCAGCAATCCCTGCTCGCCGGCATTGACCAGCGCCATCGCCAGCTCAGGCACCAGAATCACGGAATGGGGTTGATGCCGGTTCAGGCCGGCCACCAGCTGGCCGAGATCGAGGCCACTGCTGCCGGTCATGCCCAGGGTCTGCAACGGGGCAACCGTCACCGCGGCGCCCATCAGCAGGGGCAGGTAAACCCCGGCAATGTTCTCCAGCAGGGTTGCCAGCGGCAGAATGCACAGGTGTCGCTCCAGCTCCACACCTTCCAGCCGCTGCTGCAGCGCACCGGCGGTCGCCGCCAGCTGCTGCGCCGACAGGCACACGCCCTTGGGGGTACCAGTACTGCCGGAGGTGAAGGTAATCTTGGCGGTGTGTTCCGGCATCCAGGAGGCAGCAGGGGACACCGGCAAATGTCTCAACCAGACGCCATGACCGATCATCTCCGCCTGTTCTGCTTCGCCACTGAATACCAGGGCATCCAGCCCGGCCCGCTGAATCAGGTGCTCGGTCTGGCTTCTGGAAAAAAACACCGGCACCGGTACACACACCACGTCCGCCATCAGACAAGCCAGGTCCGCAACCACCCAGGCCGGGGTGTTGTCGCCACACAGGCCGATGCGTTTCACGCCCAGGCTCCGCAACTGCTCGGCCACCAACTGCGCCGCCCGCCATAGCTGCTGATAACTGAAACTGGCGTCTGGCCCCTGCAGTGCAATGCGCTCCGGATGTTGCCGGACCCGCTGAGACAGGAGATCAGGCAAGGCGGCCATAGGCACCTCCCAAGTCCGCCTGCGGTTTATCCTCGACCGCAACAACCGGCTGCACCAGCTTCAGCAAGCCGGCGGCGCGCAAGGCCGCCATACCATCAGCGACCTTGATGGTCATCACCACCGGATGATGGTCGTAATAGCGACCCCAACCTGCGCCGCCATCCGGCAATTTTGAAGGGTCGGCATCCGCCAGCACCTGCGTGGCGATGCCGAGCCGATGGAAACTGTTGCGCAACTGGTCGGTACCGGTACACACCACCCAGTCATAGCCGGCAGCATCCAACCACACTGAGAGCGAGGCGAACAGATAGCGGCTGACCCCGGCTTCCACCCCGGCCAGGTGGGCAATTTCGGCAATACCGCTGCGTCTGGTTCCCGGTTCCGGCATCAGTGTTTGCACCGGCACCGACAGGTAATCCTCCAGAAAAAGCCGTTCCTGTTCCGCATTGCGCACGCCAACGGCGGCCAGCAGCGTTCCCTGAGCGGTTGTCAGGGCCAGAAGCCGTGGAATACGCAGGGAAGGCTCGGCCCCGTACGCGTGGAGGAAGCGGCGCCGAATGAAATCCGACACCGTGTGGGCCAATGGCGTATTGGACTGGATTTCGCAAAACCACCGGCCAGCACAACGGACGGCCGGAACCAACTCCCCGGAATCCGGAGGACAACAGGTCGACATTGTTAACGGATCAGTCATGGCTGCCTTCTCTCTGCTTGCTTTTCCTGGCCCAGACGGACGCAGGGTCATGGCTGACAGATTAGAAAGGCTGGCTTAAACCAGTCTTAAGCCGGCACCACAGAAACCTTAAGAGCGCCTTAAGGTTTCTGTGCCTGCACGGTTAAGGCTCACTTAAGAAAGGAGGGGTAGATTGCGGCCAACCTCGGGGCTATCCCGAAAACAATCGACACAGACGCAAACACCTATGCCCAAAGCTCGCCATTTTTTTCAACGCCGACTTGCCCGTTTCCTTGCAGCCGGCGGACTGGCCACGCTGTTGCATTGGCTGATGATGGGCCTGCTGGTTCAGGCCGGGCTTGACCCCAGGCTAGCAACAGCAACCGGAGCCACGGCCGGACTGGTTTTCAACTACGTGGCCCAGCATCAGTACGCGTTTGCCTCGAACCTACCGCACCGAGTCGCGATGCCACGATACCTGGCGGCAGCCAGTCTGGGCTGGACCCTGAACCTTTTCAGCTTCTCCGTTCTCAGCCTGGCTGGCCTCAAAGTCCTGTCAGCACAGTTCCTGGCCACGGCACTCGTCACGGTTGCCAATTACTTCTTTGCCAAGAGGTTTGTTTTCCATGAAAAAACAACGCTCAAGCTCCCCTGAACCTATGCTGAGCATAGTTATTCCGGTCCACAACGAGGCTGAAGTGCTCCCGGCCCTGCTGGCTCGACTCTGGACAACCGGGCAAAAGCTCGACGGCAGCTTTGAGCTGCTGTTTGTCGACGACGGCAGTCGGGATGATTCGGTCGCCATTCTGATGGCCGCCAGACAACGGCAGCCAGAAATCCGTGTCTTGCAGTTATCCCGAAACTTTGGCAAGGAGGCAGCAGTCTCGGCCGGCCTGGAGCACGCCCGCGGCGAGGCCGTGGTGCTGATGGATGCAGACCTTCAGGATCCCCCCGAACTGATTCCCGACATGCTTGCCGAATGGCGCAAAGGGGCCGATGTCGTGCTGATGAAACGCCGATCCCGGGCCGGCGAAAGCTGGCTTAAACGCATCACGGCAAGCCTGTTCTATCGTCTGATCAATCGGATCAGCGATTCTCCTATTCCGGTCGATACCGGCGACTTCCGGCTGATGAGCCGGCGCACGGTCGAGGCCTTGAACCGGCTTCCGGAACGCAACCGTTACCTCAAGGGCATGTTTGCCTGGGTCGGTATGCCCACCGTAACCCTGGAATTCGATCGCGACCCCCGAATCGCAGGCAGCACCAAGTGGAACTACCTGAAACTCGTACACCTGGCCATGGAAGGCATCACCTCCTTTTCGACCCGACCGCTGCGACTGGCCCTTGTGCTGGGCCTGCTGGCGGCGGGCGCCGGAGGAGCGGTGGGTCTGTGGGAGGTAATCCGGGCACTGGTCTTCGGCATTTCAACACCGGGGTATGCCTCCCTGATCGCCATGGTCACCTTCCTGTCCGGCGTCCAGCTTCTGTGTGTCGGCTTGCTGGGGGAATACATCGGGCGCATCTATATGGAAACCAAGCAACGCCCGGTCTTTATCGTGGCGGAAGACAGCCATGAAGCCATGGCTTACGCACAACCCCTGCTGAGAGTGGCCGGACATGACCAGAATCAGTAACACCTTGCTCTGGCTGCTGGTCTCGGTGCTTGCCGCCAGGCTCGGCCTGTCTGCCTTGTTGCCGTTCGCGGACACCACCGAGCCCCGCTACGCGGAGATGGCGCGGATCATGGCGGAAACCGGCGACTGGATAACCCCCTGGTTCGATATTGGTGTGCCTTTCTGGGGCAAGCCGCCCCTGTCGTTCTGGACTCAGGCACTGTCGTTCAAGCTGTTCGGCGTCAGCGAATTCGCCGGCCGACTGCCCTCCTGGCTGGCCAATGTCGGCATCGTCTGGCTGGTCTACAACCTGCGTCGCTACCTGCACCCCGACCCGCTCGGCCACGGAGCCAAAACTCAAGGGCTCTGGGCTGCGTTAATCTACGCCACTACGGCATTGGGCTTTCTGTCTGCCGGCACGGTAATGACGGATTCATTCCTGGCCCTTGGCACCAGCCTGACACTGGTGAGCCTGATCATTCGCCTGCAGGGGGGGCCGCCGCTCTGGGGCTGGCTGTTCTTCATCGGCCTGGCTACTGGCCTGCTGGCCAAGGGACCACTGGTTCTGGTGCTTGCTGGCCTGCCGGTGTTCCTCTGGGCGCTCGCCTTCAATCGTTGGCAGACCCTCTGGCACAGTTTGCCCTGGGTGCGCGGACTGGCCCTGACCCTGCTGATTGCAGCCCCCTGGTATGTTCTGGCAGAGCTAAAGACACCTGGTTTCCTGGATTACTTCATTGTCGGTGAGCACATCAAGCGTTTTGTGGTCAGCGGCTGGCAGGGTGACCTTTACGGCAGTGCCCATGATTTCCCCCGGGGCACGATCTGGCTCTATCTTGTGCTTGCCAGCATGCCCTGGGGGCTTGTCGCGGTGGCTGGCGTGCTTCGCAACCACTGGTGCGGCGCCTTCCAGCTGCAGCAATGGCATACTGGCGAACAACATGTCAGCGCGCTGGTACTCCTGGCCGCGGTGACACCGGCCGTGTTCTTTACCCTAGCCGGTAACATACTCTGGACCTATGTGCTGCCTGGTCTGCCATTTGTTGCCGCGCTCAGCTCCGGGCTACTGATGCCAGACATCGGCCGACGCTTGAAGCGTTCCTCAGTGGCCGCCACCCTTTTCATCCCCGTGCTTGGCTCACTTGCCAGCGGCTGGGTGAGCCTTCATCCGGAGCTGCTGAGAACGGAACGGGAGCTGGTGATGACCGCCAGTCAACTGGCCGGGCGTTCATCGGCCAGGCTTGTGTACACCGGCGAACCGCCATTTTCGGCCAGGTTTTACAGCGCAGGCAGAGCCGATAGCATTGACGTGGAAAGTCTTCGTCTTCAGCTCGCGAATGGAACTCTGCGGCGACCTTTGGCGGTGGCCGTGGGAAAAAACCAGCATGACTTACTTGGCCAGTTGCAGCAGATTACCGATCCGGTCGACGAAAACCGGCGTTACAAGCTGTTCCTGCTGGAACCGATGACCAACAATACGGCTGGGAACAGTAATTCGGACCGCAAATTGCCCGCATTCCATTACACTGAAAAACACCAGCAACCTTTGAGCTAAAAACCAACCGGATGGCGTAGCCAAATGCGCATACTTCTAACCGAAGACGATCACCCACTGGCCAACACCATGCTGAGCATGCTGCGGGACGGCCAGAATACCGTAGATTGGGTCGATGATGGCCAACAGGCTCTGAACGCCTTACTGAACGAGAGCTTTGACCTGGCCATTCTTGACTTGACGTTACCCCGTGTCGATGGCCTGGACATTGTCCGCCAGGTGAGGGAGCAGGGCGTAGAGTTGCCCATCATCATCCTGACTGCGCGGAGCGAACTGACCGAAAAACTACAGGGACTGGATGCAGGGGCAGACGATTACCTGACCAAGCCCTTTGCCATGTCAGAACTGAAAGCCCGGATAAGGGCGGTTACTCGCCGCCGCTCAGGCACACGAGTCTCAGGACTCAAGGTGGGGCGACTCGTGCTTGATCCGGACTCTGCGCAATTGCAGGTAGGCACAGAGACGTTCGTGCTACCCCGTAGCGAACTGCAGATCCTTCACTATCTGATGCGGCACCCTGATCAGGTGGCAACCAGACGACGTTTGGAGGAACAACTTTACGGCTGGGATCAGGGTGCCGAGAGCAACGCCCTGGAAGTTCACGTTCACCATCTGCGCCGGCGACTGGGTAAGCAGGCCATTCGCACTGTGCGCGGCGTTGGCTACATGCTGGACAGCAAAGCAGCCTCGGAAGGCCAAGAAATATGAGCCTGACACGGAAGCTGATTCTGCTAATTACCAGCACTGTTTTTATGATCACTCTGATCGCGGCAGGCTGGGGGTTCTATGTCAGCAATCACCAGTTGGACGAACTGTTCGATGCGGAGCTGGCACAAAGTACCCGGATTGTGCAGGGGCTGGTGGAACATCTCTCGAGCACTCAGTCTATCGAGCAGTTAGCCTTTACGCTGTCGAAAACTCTCGAATTGCCGGACGCATTATTTCAGGGCGATGAAGAAGAGGACGAAATTCTGCCCGACGGTGCCGGGCATAAATACGAACGCAAAATCGCTTTCGAAGTCTGGTCTCCTGATCAACAACCTGTGCTGGACACGCTCCGGGCTAACGATGCCCAGGGCCTTGAGCCAGGATTTGCCTGGCAGGAGGCCGCCGGCTATCAATGGCGAACGTTTACCATGCGAGATACATCGACCGGGTTCTGGATACGTACCGCCCAGCGAGAGGACGTTCGGGATGAACTGAGCCAGGAAATTGCGCTGGGCAACGTTCTGCCTTTTCTGTTGGCGTTGCCTCTACTGGCCATAGCCGTCCTGGCATCAATTCAGGTGAGCTTCAAGCCTTTGAGAAAACTCGAAAAACCGGTTCGGAACATGGCGCCTGAGAACATCCATCCCCTCGATGATCGTCAGGCTCCGAAAGAAGTAGCTGGATTGGTGCACGCAGTCAACGGCCTGTTGAGACGGCTGAATCAGGCTCTGGAACGTGAACGCCGCTTCTCCGCTGATGCGGCACATGAGCTGCGAACCCCATTGGCCGCGCTGCGCCTGAATCTGGAGAAAGTTTACGGTGACAACCCCGAACAATATGGAGACCTTATCCAGGCCGTAGACCGAATGGTTCATCTGGTCGAACAAATGCTGTTACTGAGTCGGGTGGACTCCGGCGCTCAGTTTCCGCCGGAGCATCACAATCTTTCCGCCATTCTGGAACAAAGCATCGCAGATGTTGCACCGCTGGCGCTAAAGAAAAACATAGAGCCGGTGCTCCAGGACGAAACAGGTCCGTCCCTGATTAGCTGCCATAGTGCCCTGATTAACACCCTCATGCGCTCCTTGCTGGCCAACGCCATCCAATACAGTCCGCCTCATACCATAATCACCACCAATCTCGTTCCCGCAGGTGAAGGCTACGCCATTTCGGTTTGTGACCAGGGTCCTGGAATTCCCGCGGAGGAGCGTGAACGCGCACTCAGCCGGTTTGTGCGACTGGATCAACGTAAAGGAGGAGGCGCAGGGCTGGGGCTGGCGATTGCTCGGCGTATTGCCGAGCTCCATGGCGGCCATCTTATCCTGGCAGACAGGGCAGACGGTCAACCCGGGCTTTGTGTGCAAGTATGGCTGCCAGCACGATGCCCGGCGCTCACGAAACGCTCTTAAGATTCGGTTAAGCTTCAAGGCTGATAATTCTCCAAGGCATAAACCGCACGGCAACGTGGTTTGGTTAACATCTTGGAGAATATCTCAATGTCTCAGCACAGCACTCTGTCACTGGTCATTCCTGCAAAAAACGAGCAGGAAAACATCGCGAAGCTGCTGACCGAGGCCTTCAACGTTATGAGGGATTACCCGGGCTTTGAAGTCGTGCTCGTGGACGATGGCAGTTCCGACCAGACACTGGCAACAGCTCGTCGCACTGCCGAGGCTTTGGGGGGCAGGCTATTGGCGGTTCGACATGAACAGAGCATCGGACAGAGCGGGGCACTGGCGACCGGTATCCTTCGCGCCACAGGCCAACTGATTGTGACAATGGACGGAGATGGTCAAAACGACCCCGCCGATATTCCAGCACTGTTGCAACAAGCGAACAGACTCCACAATCCCGACTTTTGTATTGCCGGCTATCGCAGAAATCGGAAGGATACAGCATGGAAACGTTTCCAATCACGCCTGGCTAATCGTATTCGCAACGCCTTTCTACATGATGGAGTTCCCGATACAGGCTGTGGACTGAAGCTGTTTCCCCGGTCGACCTTTCTCAAACTGCCGTGGTTCGATCACGCCCATCGGTTCATTCCCGCGCTGGTGAAAGGCGCGGGAGGCGAAATCGCCATTGTCGAGGTCAATCATCGCCCAAGAATGGCCGGGATTTCCAAATACAATGCCTGGAACCGTGCATGGGCCGGAATCGTCGATATGATCGGCGTTATGTGGTTACTTCACCGCACACGAGTTCCTCAAATTGCAAACCTAGAGGATCCGAACAACAGTCGACCGGCAACGGAACGGGCTTGATATGGCTTCGGGACTGCGCTGGCTATCTTTCGCCATCCTGGTATTAACAGGCTATCTGACCATGAGCGGGGACTGGTTCGGTTTTCTGACCGATCAGGAGCGCGTGGCAGATTTCCTGAACAGTAATGGGCTGGCAGGACTTTCAGCCATTACGCTGCTCGGTGCACTTTTCACTGGATTCGGAGCCCCCAGACAGGTCCTCGCTTTCGTTCTGGGATTTGCCGCAGGCAGCATTCAGGGTGCGATCCTATCGACTATCGCTACAGCCATTGGCGCGACAGGCTGCTTTTTTGTCGCACGCTGGCTTTTGCGAAAAGCACTCCTGAACCGTTTTTCAGATCGCATGCAACGTTTTGACCTGCTGTTCACGGAAGGCACTCTGCTCAAAATACTCATGATCAGGCTGTTGCCGGTAGGCAGCAATCTTGTCACCAATCTCCTCGCCGGGTGTTCCGGGATACGATTCGTCCCATTTTTGTTGGGCAGCGTTCTTGGCTACCTGCCCCAGATGGTGATCTTTGCAATGGCCGGCGCAGGGATTGGCCAGGCCCGTCTCGATCAGCTTGTGGTAAGCGCGGTTCTGTTCGCGCTGGCAAGTGCCATTGGCGCTTACCTGTATCACAACCAGCGCAATCAGACCCTTGCTGATTCCGTATCTGACCCCTCCTGAGTTGCGATTATGACACTCGACTTCCGTCTTCGGCGTTTACCCGACACCTTATTCAATCTGCCGTACAACCGATTGTTACTGGTGGTACTGGCCTTCGCGGCACTCATGATTCTGACCGGCATCGGGTTACGCTCTCCGTGGCCCGCCGACGAACCGCGATTCGCCGAAGTCGCCCGGGAAATGGTGGCCTCCGGGCAATGGCTGCTGCCCATGCGGGGCGGCGAACTCTACCCGGACAAACCACCGGTGTTCATGTGGGCCATTGCCTTTTTCTACTGGCTGACCGGCAACCTGAAAATCGCGTTTCTGCTACCGAACGCCCTGTGCAGCCTGCTAACCCTGGGCCTGGTGTTCGATCTGGGCACACGCTTGTGGAACCAACGCACCGGCGCCATTGCCGCACTGCTGCTGATGGTGGCACCCCAGTTCCTGATTCAGGCCCAGCGAGCCCAGATTGATGCCATGGTGGCCTGCTGGATCATGGTGGCCTGTTACGGTCTGATCCGGCATTTTTTCGTGCAGCCGTCCTGGCGTTGGTATTTCGTGGCCTGGGCCTTTATGGGGCTTGGCATTATTACCAAAGGGGTTGGCTTTCTGCCCGCCTTGCTGTTCATTCCGATACTGGCCCTGAAACTGCAGGACACTTCTCGGTTTCAGGGCACACTCCGCTGGCGCTGCGCCCTCGGCCCCCTGGTCATGCTGGCCGTTGTGGCAGCCTGGCTGGTGCCGATGGTGCTGGCCGTCAGTCACCTGGGCACCGACGAGGCCCTGGCCTATCGCGACAACATTCTGTTCAAACAGACCGGCGAGCGCTATGCCGATTCCTGGGGGCACATTCAGCCCTGGTATTACTACCTCGCCAGCGTGATTCCCTCGCTGTGGTTTCCGCTGCCGCTGCTATTCCTGGCACTGCTGCGGCCCATTCGTGAGATTCTCAAACACAGGCTGGACGTGGTGGTTCTGCTGGCGTGGGTCGTGTTGGTGGTGGCGTTTTTCAGCCTGAGCCCGGGCAAACGCGGAGTGTATGTGCTCCCGGCTTTGCCGGCACTGGCCCTGAGCCTGGCCCCGGCATTGAGTGGACAAAACCCGGCACGCTGGTTCGGGGCAGTCATCAGTGCTCTGCATCTGCTGCTTGGTGCAGTCTTGATCACCCTGGGCGTGCTAGCCTGGAATGACCACCCTCGTCTGGTGGAAAAGGTCGCTGACTACACCCAGGATCCGGCTCGACTGCACGAAGCCGGCACCCTGTTGTTCACCCTTGGGGTTATCTGGGTCGTAAGTCTCATGGCGCTCTGGCGCTCCCGGGCACTCGAGCGCTGGTTCATTGCCCTGATGGTGAGTTGGCTGGTGTTCACAACCTGGGGTTATCGGATTCTCGAGCCACTGCGCACACCCAGAAATGTGCTCGCCGCAGCCGAGCAGTTCGTGCCTGTCGGCGGGCAAATTGGCATGATTGATTTCCGTGAACAGTTTATTCTTTTCTCGAAGCGGGATTTCACTCATTTCAGCTTCTTCAGTTCACTGGAACAGGAAGATCGTAATGCATGGGTCTGGATGAAGAAGACCCCAGACAGTTACCTCATTGTGGCCGATCGGCATGCTCTGTCGTGCTTCACCACTGACGGCGCAAAATCAATTGGCACCGCTCACCGGGATACCTACGTGCTGCTGAGCGACCAGGACATGACTGACAGCTGTGAACCCCCGGACAAGGTGACACGCTTTACCACCGAAAACCCCGGGGAGTGGCTGGACTGATGCGACTCTGAGAACACCGCAAACTTTGCTGATCTCACGTACAATGGGCGCTTTTGAATTCTCAAGGAGGCGTCCTTGCTCCCTCGCTCGCGGATTGCACAAGAATGGCAGGCTTTCTGGCTGGCACTGGGATTCCTGACTCGTATCCCCATGCTCGTCCGGATTGATTACTCCCAGCGCCTGATGAACCAGAGCAGCGTCTATTTTCCCCTGGTGGGCCTTCTGCTCGGCCTTGGCTATTGCGCCGCCTACGTTCTGTTCTCATTGGTGGCCAGCCCGCTGGCAGCCATTATCCTGGTGGTTATTCTGCACCTGTTTATCACCGGGGCCTTCCACGAAGATGGCCTGGCCGACAGTGTTGATGCTCTCGGCGGCGGCTATACCGTTGAAAAACGGCTGGAAATCATGAAAGACAGCCGGATCGGAACCTATGGCACGGTGGCACTGGTGATGGCCTTGCTGCTGAAAGTAGCCCTGCTAGCTGAGGCTGAATTGATCTGGCTTGCGTTGCTGGTGGCACCTGCGGTTTCCCGGCTGACACCACTGATATTGATGGCCTGCCTGCCGTACGTCACTGACCCCGACAAGAGTAAATCCAAGCCGGTGGCAGACGGTTTCTCCCGCAGCCGTTTGCTGGCGGCGGCAGGCTTTGTGTTATTGCTGGCATCCGGATTATCACTCTGGCAGCCGTTACTGATTCCCGCAGCCATAACCGCCGTCCTGCTGGTTGCTGTGTTCTGGGGCAGCTATCTTCGTAGCCAGCTCGGTGGCTACACCGGCGACACCCTGGGCGCAGCTGTCGTGTTCAGCGAACTGGCGCTGTTGCTGGCTCTCTAACACGCCGGAAATCGTCAGTTATCCACCGTGAACGACACTATCCGGGACAGGTGGCTGATGGGCATTTCCGTCTCTTCGTGCCAACGGTTGAACGCCTCCTGGGCCTGGCTCATGCCTTTCTTGCTGGCCGGTGAGGCATCCAGAATTCCGGCCCGGGTCAGGGCGGTAACCACATCGTGGGACAGGATAAAGCCATCCCAACCCACCCGGCGCAGGAAATACTGGGCCGAGTTCCCGCCCAGACGCTCACCGTTACGCTTCAGGTAGAGCAGCAGCCCCACCTGATCGGTCGACGGCCACTGGGCCAGAAACTGACCAAAGCTGCCATGGTCTTTCGCCACATCCATGATCATCCGGGCATTTTCCGGCACGGTCCGGATCTTCTGCATGTTGCGAACGATACGCTCGTCTGTAGCCAGCTGCTCGAGCACTTCTGGCGGCACCTGCTGCCAGTAGGCGGGCACAAACCCTTCGAAGGCCGCCTCAAAATCCGGCCACTTGTTCTCGATTACCCGCCAGACGAAACCAGCCTTGAAAATGCATCGGGTGATCTCGGACAGGTAACGGTCGTCGCTGATCTCCGCCAAACGATGCTTTTCGGTGACCGGAGGCAACAGGGATTTCAGGGCCTGCTCGCCACCCTTCCGGGCCAAGGCCTGCTGGTAAAACACAGAAAAGTTCATAGACCCTCCACAGAGATTCCCAAATTGGGACCCAAAGAGCCCAATTTGGGATTGAAAATACCCAAATCAGGTACTAAAGTACCCATATTGAGATTCATGAGATGCAACCTGACCATGCCCGGAACCAGTATCGGTGACGCACTGTTTACCAAAACCCAACAGCGCCTGCTATCGCTTATCTATGGCCATCCAGACCAGAGCCTGTACCTGAATGAACTGGTACGGCTGGCAAATATAGGGCGCGGCACCGTTGTCCGCGAGCTGGCCAAACTGACCGATTCCGGTCTGGTCGTCATGACCCGACAAGGCAACCAGAACCACTACCAGGCCAACCCGGACAACCCGATCTTCGATGAGCTGAAACACATCGTCCAGAAAACCTTTGGTATTTCCGATGTGCTCCGAAATGCCCTGGCGCCACTGGCGGATACTCTCGAACAGGCCTTTATCTACGGTTCCGTGGCAAAAGGGGATGCCCATGCGGGCAGCGATGTCGATGTCATGCTGATCGGCCACGATCTCAGTTACAGCGAGGTTATGGAACTGCTGGCCCCCGCCGAACAACAATTACAACGAACCATCAATCCCACGTTATACTCTCCCGCCGAGTTCGAGCAGCGTATCAAAGACAATCAGAGTTTTGTCACCCGGGTGCTGGACCAACCCCGCCTCGACCTCCGCTTCGGCCACTGAGACAGGACACATTGCATGGAAGCACTCGATAATCTGGTCAGGATCCGACGACTCAAGGCAGAACCACCTGATGCCCGGGAGTTCGAAGGCATGCTCAAGGCTGCCGACACCAAGCTCCGGGACGCCTGCATTGAGGGATTGTCTGAGGACAGCCAGTTCTCTCTGGCTTATGGCGCCGCCCACGCATTATCGCTCGCCGCCCTGAGATGGCACGGGTATCGTTCCGAAAGCCGCTATATTGTGTTCCAGTGCCTGCAACACACCATTGGCTTACCCAATGCCAAATGGCGCGTGTTGGACAAGTGTCATTCGGCCCGCAATCTGGCCGAATACGAGGGCCACATGGACGTGAACCCCCAATTGCTGAAGGAGCTGATTGCGATCACTCGCGAGCTGCAATCACTGGTGAGGGATCTGCCGCCAATAGGAAACTGACGTCTACCGCGATGTCAGATCTGCTTTAACCGGGCCAGCAGGGACGCCTGATCAAGGGCGCCACCCCAGGTATTACCATGTACCAGATCCTCCAGCGGCAGCCGGGAACGCCAGCCTTTGGACTGTAATTCCGGTTGCTCCAGGAATTCACTGACATAGCCCAGGCAGAGATAGGCCAGTGGGTATACATGATCCGGCAACTGCAGGATATTCGACAGCACATCCTGATCCAGGATGCTCACCCAGCCCACGCCAATACCCTCGGCCCGAGCCGCCAGCCAGAGATTCTGCACCGCCAGGCAGGTGCTGAACAGGTCCATTTCCATAATAGAGTTACGCCCCAGGACATTGGGGCCGCCGCGGGATCGATCACAGGTGATGCAGAGGTTGATGGGGCTTTCCAGAATGCCCTGCAGTTTCAGGCTCCGATAGGTTTGCTGGCGCTCGCCGGTGTAGTTTTCCGAGGCCTTTGCGTTTTCCTCGTTAAAACTTTCCAGCACCTGCTCGCGCACCGCCAGGCTGTCAATCACGATAAAATCCCAGGGCTGCATGAAGCCGACCGACGGGGCATGGTGGGCAGCTCTCAGGATGCGCGCCAGAACCTCCTCCGGAATGGCATCCGGCAGGAACTGGGAGCGCACATCCCGGCGCTCGAAGATGGCCCGGTACAGGCCTTCGCGCTGGGCCTCGGTGAAGGGATCATTCGGGTTACTCACAACTGCAACAGCCTCCTTAACCGGTCTGTGTCCAGGCACTGCTCCACCTGATCGGCCAGGCGATCAAGTTGCTGCAGACGGTGACGCTGGTAGTCCACCGACTGCTCGCCCTGTGCTTTAAGGCCTGCCCAGGCCAGAATGGCCTCGCAGGCGGCTGGCTCGTCGAAGACGCCGTGGATGTAGGTACCCGCCACCTGGCCATCCGCACTGACGGCGCCATCCGGCCTGCCTTCCAGCTCTGCAAATGGGCGCACCAGCGCCGCGCCTTCCGTGACACCGTTGTGCATTTCATAGCCTTTCAGGGCGCCTGTCACCACCGTGCTGGCAATATGGGAGGTCAGCCCGCCATTTACCATTCGAAGCTGCTTGCCCGGCACCATACGGGTAACCATCTCGAACAGGGCCAGGCCCTTCGTAGTGCCGACTTCACCTTCCAGCCCTTCCGGGTCTTCCACTTTAAGCCCCAGCATCTGGAAGCCGCCACAGATACCCAGTAGCTTGCCGCCATACCGCAGGTGTTTCTGGATGGCCTCCGGCCAGCCTTGTTGCTTCAGCCACTGCAGGTCGTGCCGGGTGCTTTTGCTGCCGGGCAAAATAACAAGATCGGCTGGCGGAATGGGTTCATCCGGCCCCACGAACACCAGGTCAACGCCCGGGTGGAGTCGCAACGGATCAAAATCGTTGTGGTTGCTGATCCGGGGCAATACCGGCACCACCACTTTCAGGGCGCCGGCCTCACTGGTGCCGGCGGCACTGACGCTGTCTTCGGAGTCGATCACCAACCCGTGCAGGTATGGCAAAACGCCGAACACCGGCTTGCCCGTGTGTTCCGTCAGCCAGTCCAGCCCGGGCTCCAACAGCGCAATATCACCCCGGAACCGGTTGATGACAAAACCCGCCGTCCTGTCCCGCTCACTGTCGGAAAGCAACGCCAGTGTGCCCACCAACTGGGCGAAAACACCGCCCTTGTCGATATCCCCTACCAGCAACACCGGACAATCGGCGGCTTCGGCAAAACCCATGTTGGCAATGTCGTTGGCCCGCAGGTTGATTTCCGCGGGGCTGCCGGCGCCTTCGGCGATGACCACATCGTAGCGAGCGCTCAGATCCCGCCAGCTCGCCATCACCGAATTCATCGCCTCAGCTTTGTAGGCGTGGTAATCCAGAGCATCCATATTGCCATGGACCTTGCCCCGCAAGATCACCTGGGCGCCGCAATCGCTCTGGGGTTTCAACAACACCGGGTTCATGTCGCTATGGGGCTCCAGGCCACAGGCCAGCGCCTGCAGTGCGGTGGAGCGACCAATTTCCCCGCCATCCACGGTGACTGCGCTGTTCAGCGCCATGTTCTGGGGCTTGAATGGCGCCACCGACACGCCCTGGCGCGCCAGCCAACGGCACAGGGCAGCCACCACCGTGGTTTTGCCGGCATCCGAGGTGGTGCCCTGCACCATCAGCGTGGGCATTTACAGCTCCACGCCCTTCTGGGCCTTGATGCCCTGGTCCTTGAAGGCGTGTTTGACCACCCCCATCTCGGTGACCGTATCAGCCAGATCAATCAGTTCCTGCGGAGCCCCGCGACCGGTGACCACCACATGCTGCATTTCCGGACGGGCCTGCAGGTCGTCCAGCACCCGGTCCAGATCGATGTAGTCGTACTTCAGGGCGATATTGAGTTCATCCAGCAGGATCAGGTCGTAGCTGTCGTCTTTGAGCATACCTGCGGCGATATCCCAGGCTTCCGTCGCGCTCTTCACATCCTGTTCCCGGTTCTGGGTGTCCCAGGTGTAGCCCTGGCCCATGACGTGATAGGTGACGTTCGGCAGTCCACGGAAGAAAGCTTCCTCACCGGTGCTGAATGCGCCTTTGATAAACTGGACGATGCCCACTTTCATACCGTGGCCCAGAGCCCGGGCCACCATGCCAAAGCCGGAACTGCTTTTGCCCTTGCCGGGGCCGGTGAGCACCAGTAACACGCCCTGTTCTTTCTGGGCACTGGCAATGCGCTCTTGCATGATTTTCTGTTTGGCGGCCATGCGCCTGGCATGGCGTTCGGGGTCTTTGGCGCGTTCACGCATGATGACTCTCCTTGGGTTAAGGCGTTCGAGTTGCTCAGGAAAACCGGACTTCCTCACCGCGAAAGATCGCGCTAATCAAAGCAGGCGCTGACGGGAAGTATCCGTGAAAATAGCTGGCCACCAGTTTCTGGTCGCGATACACGGCCTCACCTTCAGAGCCAGCCTGCTTCTTAGCCCTGGCGGCAGGTTGCCACGGGGTCTCAAGACTGGAATGGTGATAGGTGTGGCCCCGCAGCCCGCCGAGCTGGGTTTCCAGACTTTGCAGACCCAATGCGGTCAGTCGGTTAGCCATGGTCGCCCGCCCGGGCACCAGGCCCAGCAGACGATATACTTTGCCGTCTTTATCTGCCAGCTCTTCAGCACAGGCCATCAGACCACCGCACTCTGCCAGAATGGGCTTGCCGGCCTGGTGGAAGGCGCGAATCGACGACAACATGGCGCGATTCTCCGACAAAGTGCTGGCATGCAGTTCCGGGTAGCCGCCCGGAAGCCACAATGCGTCAGCCATCGGTACTTCCGAATCTGTCAGGGGCGAGAAATACACCAGCTCAGCGCCCATGGCGGTGAGCAGATCCAGATTGGCGCGGTAGATAAAACTGAAGGCCGCATCCCTGGCAACCGCGATCCTGTACCCCGCCAGCAGCTGTTCTGGCCGGGAAGGTGCCTCATAATGAAACGACACGGGCTCGGGCAGCACATCCAGACCCGCTGACATCAGGACTTCGGCAGCCTTATCCAGCCGATCACTGAGGTCGTCCATTTCAGCCGCCTGGACCAGACCAAGGTGCCGGTCCGGAATGTTCATGGCATCGTTTCGGGGTATTGCGCCCAGCAGGCTAATACCTTCCGGCAGGCTCTCCCGTAGCAGTTCGCCGTGGTAGGGACTGCCAATCTTGTTAGCAATCACCTGATGAACCGGCAATTCCGCGTCGAAGCGAGCCAGCCCCAGGGCAACCGCGCCGAAGGTCTGAGCCATGCCTTTGGCATCAATCACCGGCAGGGCCGGAATACCCGCCAGCTTGGCCAGATCGCCGCTGCTGGGGCTGCCATCAAACAAGCCCATGGAGCCCTCCACCAGAATCAGGTCGGCGCTCTGGGCAGCCTCCGCCAGCCGCCACCGGCACTCGTCCTCGCCGGTCATCCAGGGGTGCAACTGGTAAACCGGGTTACCGGAGGCTACCTCCAGCACCATGGGATCAAGATAATCCGGCCCGTGTTTGAACACCCGGACGTTCCGGCCGGCGTTCCGGTGCAGTCGGGCCAGGGCGGCGGTGACCATGGACTTGCCCTGGCCGGAGCCGGGGGCGGTGATCATGGCCGCTGGGACCTTATTCTCCATCATTCAAACCAACTCCTTAGGTTTGGCGACCGGTGGCGGGGTGTGCCTCCCGGGACCGTCAAAAACAGGGATGTTTTTGTCGAGCGTACAGGGACGTATTTACAGCGTGTCCCGGGAGGCACACCCCGCCACCGGTTGCTGCACAAGGCTCGAGGTCAGGTTCGTCTCGGCACAAAGAAAGGCGCGCCATCCACTTCTACCGTTGCCAGTTTCTGGTTGTACAAACGTTCCAGAGCGTTCGGCACCAGCATCCTTTCTGCCGGGCCCCAGCAGGCTTCGCCGTTGGGATACATCAGCAGAATATGATCGCACCAGCGGGCAGCCAGGTTCAGATCGTGCAGGCACATGAAAATGGCGTTCCCTGCTGCCGCACGGTCGGTGAGCAGTTTCATGACGGCCACCTGGTGATGCAGATCCAGGTGATTCGTCGGTTCATCCAGCAACCAGGTATGAGGCGACTGGGTCATCAGGGTGGCAATCGCCACACGCTGGCGTTCCCCGCCAGAGAGGGTGCTGACCAGACGGTCTTTCAGGTGCAGAACATCCAGTGCTTCAAGTGCCCTTTCCGCCATAGCCAGATCGTCTGCCCCTTCCATCTGCCACGGAGACAACCAGGGATGGCGACCGATCAGCGCGGTTTCCAGTACCGTTGCCGGGAAGCCGTCCTGCCGGTCCTGGAACACCAGCCCCAGCTGTTGAGAGAACACACGGCGCTTTATTCCGGATACCGAAACATCATCAAGATACAAAGCACCAGCGCGAGGCGGCCGAAGGCCTGCGAGCGTATGCAGCAAAGTGGTCTTGCCGGCACCGTTGGGCCCGAGCACGCCCCAGATCTGACCGGAGCCGATCGTTAAATCCAGCGGGTAGCCATCGGCGCGGCCGGGAATATCAATCACCAGGTTCCGGGTACTCAGGGTCTGCATTTGGCGGCTCTGCATGGCGTTCATCAGCGACTCCGGTACAACAAGTACAGGAAGGTGGGAACACCCAGCAACGCGGTGATCACACCCACCGGTAGCTGTTCCGGCGCGATCACCACCCGCGCCAGGGTATCCGCCAGCACCAGCAGTGTGCCGCCGGCCAAGGCACAGGCTGGCAGGATCAGTCGCTGATCATTGCCCAACACCAACCGGAGCATATGTGGAACCACAAGGCCGACAAAGCCTATGCTGCCCGCCATGGTGACCGCCGTGGCGGTGAGCAAGCTGGCGAGTATGTAAATCAGCCATTCCAGCGGGCGCACCGAAATACCCAATGCCGCCGCCTGCATCGGTCCCCGAGCCAACACATTCAGGCTCCGACCCAGTGGCACCACCAGAACACAAACAACCGTCAACAATCCCAGTCCGGGCCATGGTATCCGGGCGTAAGAGACATCGCCCATCAGCCAATACAGCATGCCCGGCAACTCCCGGGCCGGGCTGATCGCCAACATCAGGGTAATCACCGCACCCCAGCCAGCGGCCACCACCACCCCGGTCAGCAGCAGGCGGGAGGGCGTCCAGCTGCCAGTACCATGGGCCAGCCCAAACACCATCAAGGTCGCGAGCAGGGCTCCGGCAAAGGCAGAACCGGAAATAACCGCGCCGCCAAGCCCCGCCAGCATCGCCAGCAACGCACCAACAGCGGCGCCGCCGGACAGGCCCAGAACATAGGGATCGGCAAGCGGGTTACGAAGCAATACCTGCATCAGGGCTCCGGCCACGGCCAGCAAACCTCCGGTGGCAAAGGCCGACAAGGTTCTGGGTAGCCGGAGTTCAAGGATCAGCGTGCGCTGGAGGTTCGAGCCTTCACCCAGAAATACCGACAGCACATCCGCAGGGGATATCGCCACGCTTCCAACACCGACCGAGCTCACCATGGCCAGCACGCCGGTCAGAGCCAGCACCAACAGTGGCAAAGTGATCGGCCGGATCACGCCAGGGCTCCATTAAGGTCGCCGGCCACGGGCTACCTCCAGTTTTTCACAAAACAGGCGCGTACCTTCGAGCATTCTCGGTGTTGGTCGCTGTACCAGAGATGGCGGGATAAAAAACAGGTTGTCCCGCTCTGTGGCGGTCAGGCTCGGGAATGACTGCCATCGAGTCAGCCAGTGGCGGTTTTCCTCCCCCATCCCGCCCGCCAGGATAGCTTCGGGATTGGCCGCAATAACGGCCTCGGCACTGATTCTGGGCACCAACCGTTCCAGGTGGCCAAACACGTTGTCACCCCCACACAGCTCAATCATTTCACCAATCAGATGGTCACCGTTAATCGTCATCAAAGGCTCATCCCACACCTGATAGAACACCGGTACCGGGTCGGCATCGGTAAACCTGGCTCGCAGGTCTGTAATGCCTTTGCGAAATCGCTCAGCTTCGGCAAAACCCGCGGCGTCGGTACCGGCCAAGATAGAGAGACGTTCAATGGTGTGAGACACAGCCTCAAAACTGCGGGGCTCGATGGAGAACACAGGCACACCCATTTCTCTGAGTGTCGCCAACTGCTCGGTCGGGTTACCGGTTACCCAGCCAATCACCAGATCCGGCTGCAGTTCAAACAGGCGCTCCATGTCCATGCGGGTGTGGCTGCCAACCGAAGTGACTTCTTTGGCGGCCGGGGGGTAGTCACTGTAGGCGACCACTGCAACCACCTGATCGCCGGCGCCTGCAGCCCAGGCCAGCTCGGTGGCCCCGGGCGAAAGCGCGGCAATGCGCTCTGCCGGTTGCTCAAGGCAAATCTCTTTACCCAGATCATCCGTGGCACAGACCGGCGATGCCAGGGCGGGGAATGCCAGCAGCATCCCGCCCAGAATCATAGCCATTGCCTTCAGATCTGCCACAGAGGCCTCCCCCGGTTTAACGGTTTTTATCGGATATCGTAACGCACGGTCAGCATGGCAGTGCGGCCGGCTGCAATGTAGTCCAGGTCATTCTGCCGATCATAGCGAGCGGTGCTGTATTCCTTGTCCAGCACGTTAGCCAGCGTCAGCCGGGTTGACCAGTCAGGGGCAAAGCGCCAGCCCGCCCGCAAGTCCAGAGTAGCAAAACCGGGCAGCCTGTCGTCGTTGGCACGGTCATCGTAACGGTACCCTTCGGCCACCACTGTGCCACCGAAGTCCCAGGTACCAACGCGCTTGCTCAGGTCAAGGCGCAGGGTTTTGCCACTCCGGCGCTGGAGTCGGTTTCCGGTTTCCCGGTCTTCCGGGTCCAGCAGCGTCAGAGCCGCATCACCGCGCCAACCATCCCGCTCAAAACCAGCACTGAACTCGGCACCACGGATTCGGGCTTCATTGACATTCATTGGCGTCCACAAGCCACTGGGGGTCGGGCTCCAGGCAATCAGGTTGTCCACATCCAGCTGGAACAGGGCGGCATCCCAGAACCAGGTCTGATAGTGGCCACTGGCACCCAACTCCACCGTTCCGGACTCTTCTGCCTCCAGGTCCGGGTTGGCTCCGGGAAAATACAGATCGTTGAAGGTGGGTGCCCGGAAAGACGTACCATAACTGATCCGCACTCGGTGGGATCGATCCAGAGCATGGCCAAGGGCAATGCCACCGGTCTCATTCTTGCCATAGGCTTCGTTATCATCACCGCGCAGGCTCAGCTGCAGGTCGGTGGGGCCGAAGTTCAGGCGCAACTGGCTGTAAAGGGCGGTGTTGGTGCGGCTGGTCTCGGCGTAATCGGTGGTACCGCTGACCTCGTCGGTCATTAACTCTGCCCCTACCACCAGCTCATGGACATTCCAGGTAAAGGTGTTGTCCCAACGCGCTGCCCGTGAACGGGTATTGAAGGTGCTGTTGAACGTGGGCGTAATGTTGTCGGTTTCGTCCCGGGATTCAGAGAACTGAAGTGAATGCCGCCAGTAGTCACTCACCGGGGTTTCCAGCCCGAAGCCGATGGTGCGAATCATGAAATCAATTTCGCCGCCTTCGTATTCGGTATTGCCCTCGCTTTGCACCATCACCAGGCTGGCTTCTCCGCCGGAGTCCAGCTCATGGACGACACGTCCGATACCGGCGGTGTTACGGAAGCCCCGGTCGTCACCATCGGTGATCACTGCTGTACCGTCGGTTTCTTTATGCAAACCACTCAGGCTGAAACGGGTATTTCCAGCGCGGACAGCAACACCGGCACTGCCTTTCTGAGTGTTGAAATTGCCTGCACCGGCTTCTACCCAACCTGCCGGCGTGTCTTCCGGGTCCAGCGTAAAAGCCTGCACAACGCCACCAACAGCATCGGAACCGTAAAGTGAGCTCCGGGCGCCACGGACAATTTCCACCCGCTCAATCAGTTCAACGGGAAAGTACTGCCAGGAGGGACCACCGGATGTGGCCGAACGCAGGCGCACACCATCAACCAGCAGCAGCGTGGAGTCGTTGGCCGTGCCGCGGGTGTAGACACTGGTGGTTTTTCCGAAGGAACCGTTGCCGGTCACGTTGATGCCGGGTTGTCCTCGCAGAAGCTGGCTGAATTCTGAGGGGCTTTGCTCGCGGATGGTTTCTTCGTCGATGACCGTAACTGATGACAGGCTTTCACCCGCAGTCAGAGGCCCAAGGGTGGCGGTAACAACAATCGGTTCCAGCTTGCGTTCATCCGACGCTTCATCGGCGGCAACAGCGGGCAACGCCAGCGGTAACAACATCAGGGCGGGAAGGGCTTTGGCAGTACTCATAGCTTCACTCACGGTTCACCGCACGCACCCGTACGGTCGATCAATTAACTGCGGAGGAAGACAGACTGCTCAGACGGGGGTGGAGGGCGTGTCAGTAAATGCGAGCCAGGTTCACCCACCGCCGTTGCCCTCCGCAACGTCTGGTGTCCGGAACTCACGGTTCCGCCTTTCAGGCCGGTCTCCGGGCTTACAGGCGGAGCCGATGCTCCGGGGCAACCACCTTCCCATGCCATTGGCACAGTGGCGTACTGGATTGCCTTTCACCTGATTACCGTTGCGGGGGCAGCGCCGGAATGTCACCGGCTTCCCGTTTCACTGCGAGCACTCCTCCGGACTATCGCCAGCCTGGACAAAATGCATACAGCACCTGAAATCGCGGGCAAGACTATCAACCAGGGTGGGGGTGGTCAATGAGATATGTTAATTCAGACAACGCACCCTCCAGCCGTTGCCAACCGGTTTCATCCGGCGGCAAACCGAAGCGCAGGGCTACGGGTGCGTCAAAACGCCTGACCAGAATGCCGCGGCAAGCCATCTGATCAGCAATGTCCGCTGCGCGGGGATGTTGAACCGTTCTGAAGAGCAGGGTGCCGGTGGGGGACGACATCCCATATTGTCTGAGCAGGCCGTCCATGCGCAGTCTGGCCGTTCGCAGGCTGGCACGAGCCTCCACCTGCCAGGCCCGGTCTTGCAGTGCCCGGGCCATCAGGTACCGGGCCGGACCGCTGACCGTCCAGGGACCAAGTTCGTTCGACATCTCGCGCGCCAGACCAGGGTCGGCCAGGACCGCACCGGCACGGAGACCGGCCAGCCCGAAAAACTTGCCCAGTGAGCGCAACACGATCAGCCCCGGAGCGCCCGTCCACGGGTCCAGGCCGAAGCCCGGCTCGCCCTCAATAAACGCCTGATCCAGCACCAGCCAGCCATCACGCTCGCGCAGCCGCTCGTGCCAAAACCGTAAACGGGCAGGATCCATCAGCTTCCCGGTCGGATTATTCGGCTGTATCCAGACTACTACATCCACAGAATCCAACCATGCCAGCTCCGCTTGCATTGTCGCCTGTTCAGGAATCGCCACCACGTCGAAACCCGCTCGCCGCCAGGCATGACCATGCTCACGATAACCGGGCATGGGCACGGCCACCCGACCGAAACCATGCTTACGGGCACGAACCGCTGGCAGTGCCATGATCGCCGCCTGGGAGCCTGCCACAGGCAGGCAGCAGGCACGCTCCGGTGCCCCGGCCCAGATACGGATAATCTCTTCCAGCCCATCCTCCGGCTCCGGCAGCCGTTGCCATACCTCCGCCGGAATTGCCGGAACCGGCCAGGGCACAGGATTAATACCGGTGGAGAGATCCAGCCATTGTTCCGGAGGAATGCCCCAGTGCTGAGCCGCTGCCCTCAGGCGACCTCCATGCTCCGGCAAATCAGCACCATCGAACGCTGTCACCCGATACCTCCTGACCAGAACGCATTCAGACTTGCGGCCAAGGCCAACAACACCAACAGCCACAACACCACGCCGCGCTGAACCAGGGAAATCGCGCCCTCCACCGTTTGCGCCGTGGCGCCTTGCCCGCTGCCCAGCAGCGGTCGCTGCTTCACGCCACCGGAATACGGCGCCGGGCCGCCCAGAGTGACACCGAGCGCGCCCGCTCCTGCTGCCATCACCGGGCCGGCGTTCGGACTGTCCCAGGCCCTGGACTGTTCACGCCAGCATTTCACGGCCAGCCGGGTATTGCCCAGCAACGCATAGGTCAAGGCAGTTAGCCGGGCAGGCACCCAGTTCATAGCATCATCGAGCCTGGCGGCGCAGCGTCCGAAATACAGATATCGTGGCGTCCGGTAGCCCCACATGGCATCCAGCGTGTTTACCAGCCGGTGCAAAACCAGTCCGGGCAAGCCAGCGACCAGATACCAGAACAAGCTTGAAAACACCGCATCCGCACCGTTTTCCAGCATGGACTCCGAGGCCGCGGCGGCAACGCCTTCGTCACTCAACGCTGCTGCATCCCGACTGACAATTCGGCCAACCGCCAGCCGGGCCCTGGCGCCATCCCCGCACGCCAACGCATTCGACACCGCCCGACCATGCTCTGCCAGCCCCCGTAATGAAATGGCAAGCCAGGCACCGGCCACCTGAGTGAGCAGCCACAGCCAGCCTTCCAGCAGGAATTGCAGCAAAATTGCCAGCACGACGACTGGCATGACCGCTACCAGGGTCGCCAGCAACCCCAGCAAGAGGCTGTGCGCCGGGAATGACTGCTGATCATTCAGGCGGTGTTCCAACAGGGATGCCCACCGACCGAAGCCCACCAGCGGGTGCCACCGGCGGGGCTCCCCCATCAACCAGTCCAACAAAACCGCCGCACCGCACACCAGCACTGCAACCACAAACGTATCCAAAGCCGGTCTCCCTGATTCAATTGCCGGCAAGTCTAACCGACCGGTCACGAAACTTGACAGCCTTGCCTCCCGGTTAGACCATCCTCGGTTTTCCGCCCACAAGGACCCATCGCCATGGCACTGCCCGACAGCTGGCTCACGTCTCCCCCACGGCCCTCGGTTCAGCACACAGCGCTTGCCGCCGAGCGTCAGCAGGTGCTCACAAAGCCACCCGGCTCTCTCGGGCAGCTGGAACAGCTCGCCATCAGTCTGGCGGGCCTGCACGGCACCGACAGACCCAGCGTTGATCCGGTGCGAATGGTGGTGTTTGCCGGCGATCACGGCGTTTGCGCTGAAGGCGTTTCCGCCTTTCCTCAGGCTGTCACCGCCCAGATGATCGCCAATTTTGCCAGCGGCGGCGCCGCCATCAGCGTGATGGCCGAGGAACTCGGTGCCAGTCTGGAAGTGGTCAACCTGGGTACCGTTGGCGAAGTACCGGAATTACCGGGCGTCATACATCAGATTATCGCCCCTTCCACGGCCAACATGGCAGATTCGCCAGCCATGTCCTCTCACCAGGTTGAATCCGCGCTCTCCAGTGGCGACGAAGCCGCCAGGCGTGCTGCAAACGTTGGCTGCCGCCTGTTTATTGGTGGCGACATGGGCATAGGCAACACCACCAGTGCTGCAGCACTGGCCTGTGCCCTGCTGGGGCAGCAGCCCACCACCCTCGTTGGCCCGGGCACCGGGCTGAACTCCGAGGGCGTTGCCCGCAAGGCGAGGGTGGTTGAAAACGCGTTGCAACGGCATGGTCCCGACCGTGATCCGCTGATGGTACTGGCTTCTCTTGGAGGCTTCGAAATAGCCGCACTGACCGGCGCCATCCTGGGCTGCTCCGCGCGCCGGATCCCGGTTCTGGTGGACGGTTTTATTGTCTCAGTCGCTGCACTGGTGGCTGTGCATCAACAACCGGCTGCGCGCGAGTGGCTTCTGTTTGCGCATCGGTCAGCCGAACCCGGCCACACTGCCGTGCTGGAGGCACTTGATGCCTCGCCGCTTCTGGATCTTGGCATGCGCCTGGGCGAAGGCAGTGGCGCCGCCGTTGCCGTTCCCCTGTTACGCGCCGCCTGCGCGCTGCATAACCGGATGGCCAGTTTTACCGACGCTGGCGTCAGTGACAAAGCGGAAGAATAGCCCTATGACCACCACAGTAATCGACCTGATACGCCACGGCGAACCGGAAGGCGGCCAGATGTTCCGGGGCAGTAAAGACGACCCCTTGAGCGACACCGGGTGGCAACAGATGATAGCTGCCATCGCCGAGGGTGATCAGTGGGATGCTATCGTCAGTTCACCCATGCAACGATGCCAGCGTTTTGCCCAGCAACTGGCCGAGGAACACAGAATTCCACTGCATATCGATAAAGATCTGCGGGAGATTGGCTTCGGTGAGTGGGAAGGGTTGACCGCTGGGCAGATCCAGGAGCGCTATGGGGATCATCTTAACCACTTCTGGCAGGACCCCATCAACTTCCTCCCCCCCGGCGGTGAAGCTGTGACGGATTTCTACCAGCGCACTATTGACGGTTTTGATCGATGGCAGCAAACACTTGCCGGCAAACGGGTCTTGGTGGTCTGCCACGGAGGCGTGATCCGCATGGTGCTGGCCAATGTATTGGGCATTCCGCTGGAGAGATCATTCACCGGCTTTGCCGTGCCTTACGCCTGCCGCAGCCGGATACAGGTGGACCAGTCCGAATTCGGTGTGTTTCGCAGCCTGATCAGCCACCAGCCTTGAGGGTAAGTGGCAAACCCGCCACGGCCATCACCACCTCATCACAACGCTGGGCCAGGGCCTGATTGAGCCAGCCCAGCTCATCCGCAAAGCGACGGGTCAGCGGATCCATGCCGATGGTCCCGAGCCCCACTTCGTTGGTCACAATGACCAGGGAGCCAGGATAGACCTCAACCGCCTCCAGAAAGGCCGCCCGTTCGGGCTGGAACAAGGCGCCGTCGGCAAACAGCAGATTGCTCAGCCACAGGCTCATACAGTCCACCAACAGCAACGGCGGTTCTCCCGGGCCGCTGGCATACTCTGATAATACCTGACCCAGGCGCAGCGACTCTTCAGCAAGTTGCCAGTGGTCCGGCCGCAGTTCCTGGTGACGCTGGATACGCAGTGCCATTTCATCATCGCCTGCCGTCGCGGTCGCCACATAAACCACGTCGTTACCGGCCGCTTTGGCCCTCTGCTCAGCCAGCCCGGTCTTACCGGAGCGAATCCCGCCGGTTACCAGTAACTTGTTGACCATAAACCTTTCTCCAACCAGCGCCATTCTCGCCGCCAAGGTACACCAACCGGGCAGACAACTGCTATAGTTTGGCCACACTCCGGAAAGCCGGCACAACCAACGCCGGCTTTAGAACAAGATCGATCAACCCTGGAGAGCCCATGCAGGCCGAGCTGCTCGACATCCGCAACCACATCGCCCAACACGCTCCCTTCGACGAAATGCCCGAAGAACTGCTCGACCGCATCGTCACTGGCATCGAAGTGGCCTATTACCGGGCCGGCACCCAGATCCTTGAGCTGGGCCAGCAGAACTACTGGTTGCACTACATCCGTAGTGGTGCGGTGGAAATCTTCCGGCGCTCCGGCGAGCTTTACAACCGCATCGGCGAAGGCGAAATCTTTGGCCAGTTCGGCCTGCTGCGCAATCAGAAAGTGCGCTTCCCCGCCAAAGCCATCGAAGACTGCCTGATCTACAAAATCCCCTACGAGACCTTCCAGTATCTGTGGGAAAACGACGAGAACTTCGCGGATTTTGTCGAGATTGAAGACCACAGTCGCCTGCGTTCGGCGGTCTCGCGCCGGCACAAATCCAACGAACTGATGTCCGCCAAGGTCACCCGATTGATTGCCCGGGAGCCGGTCTCTGCCCCGACCACCGTGCGCCTTCAGGAAGCGGCCCGGATCATGACCGACAACGGCGTGTCGGCCCTGCTGCTGATGGACGAAAGTGGGGAGTCACCCCGGCTTAAGGGCATCATTACCGACCGGGATCTACGCACCCGGGCGGTCACCAACGCCCTGCCATCAGAAACCCCCATCAGCGAGATCATGTCCGAAGGGCTGATTACCATCAGCGCCCGCAGCTACATCTTCGAAGCCATGCTTACCATGCTGCACAATAACGTGCACCATCTGCCAGTGATGGAAGACCACGAAGTGCGTGGCGTTATTGCACTGTCCGACATCGTCAAATACGAAAGCCAGAGCAGCCTGTACCTGGTGAGCAACATCTACCACCAGAACGACGTCAAAGGCCTGAAGAAAATCAGCCGCGAAGTGCGCGACAGCTTCGTGCGCATGGTGAATGAAGACGCCAACTCCCACATGATCGGCAGCGCCATGGCTGGCATCGGCCGCAGTTTCAGCCAGCGCCTGCTGGAACTGGGCGAAGAAAAACTCGGCCCGCCACCCATCCCGTATTGCTTCATGGCCCTGGGCTCCATGGCCCGGGATGAACAACTGGTTGTTACCGACCAGGACAACGCCATGGTGCTGGACGACAGCTTCATTCCGGAAGAGCACGACGAATACTTCCTGGCCCTGGCCAAATTTGTGTCAGACGGCCTGGCTGAATGCGGCTACACCTACTGCACCGGCGACATCATGGCCACCAACCCGAAATGGCGGCAGCCGCTGAGTGTGTGGAAGGGTTACTTCACCGACTGGATCGACAATCCCAAGGCCGAAGCCCTGCTCAACAGCAACATCTTCTTCGACCTGGACGGCATCTACGGCGAAACTGACTATGCCGAACAGCTGAAAACCCTGATCGTGAACAAGGCCAGCAACAGCCAGCGCTTCCTTACCTTCCTGGCCCGCAATGCCCTGAACCGCACGCCGCCCCTAGGCTTCTTCCGCACCTTCGTCCTGGAAGAAGACGGCAAGCACCAGAAAACCTTCAACCTCAAACGCCGCGGCACCGCACCGGTTTCTGACCTCATCCGGGTGCACGCCCTGGCCTGCGGTTCCCGCTCCCAGAACTCGTTCGAGCGGCTGCGGGACATTGCCAAGACCAAACTCATGCTGGACGACGACGCCGGCAACCTGCGGGATGCTCTGGAATTCATCTCCATCGTCCGTATCCGCCATCAGGCCCTGGCCATCGAAGAGGGCCGCGACCCAGACAATAACGTTCGCCCGGAAGACCTGTCGCCGTTTGAACGCAGCCATCTGAAAGACGCCTTCCAGATCGTCAGCAACGCCCAGAAATTCCTGCGCTTCCGCTACAACGCCGGAGCCACCCGGAATGTCTAGCGTGATCAAAAGCAGCAACAGCAAGCAGAATTGGCCAGAGAACTACCGCAAAGGCGCCGAACAGGCGAAAGACGCCAGAATTCGCGCCTTCTACGAAGCCGGCTGCCCCAGTCCGGACACGCCTGTCCGGGATGTCCCGTTACTGGCCCTGGACTTCGAAACCACTGGCCTGGAAGCCGACCAGCATTCCATCGTCAGCATCGGCCTGGTGCCCTTTACCCTGACAGGCATCCAGCTCGGCCAATGCTGGCACCAGGTGGTTCGCCCCAGACTGCCTCTGCACAAAACCTCTGTGACCATCCACGGCATTACCCACAGCGAAATCGAAAACGCCCCGGACCTGGAAGACGTACTCGACCCGCTGTTCGAACACCTCAACGGCCGAATCCCCGTGGTGCACTACCGCAACATCGAACGCCCGTTCCTGAATACTGCCTTGCAATGGCGCCTGAACGAACAACTCCGCTTCCCGGTCATCGACACCATGGCCATCGAAGCCCACCTGCACCCAAACCGCAATCCCAGCCGCTGGCAGCAACTGATGGGCAAAAAGCCGATCTCCATCCGCCTCGCCGACAGCCGGCTCCGCTACGGCCTGCCCCACTATGCCTCCCATAACGCCCTGATCGACGCCATCGCCACCGCGGAACTGCTGCAGGCCCAGATCCTGCACCACTTCAGCCCGGAGACCCCCATTGGCGATCTGTGGGTGTGATGCCATAGCCCCAAGCCCCGGCAACCGATAAAATGTCCCCAAACCAGTCAAAGGGACCGAAGTGACCACACCAACCGCCAAAACCACCCCCCTGGACGCCTTCCGCCGCGCCAGAAGAATGTGGCTAAAAGGAGAAAAAATCAGCCTGGCCGCCCTCGCCGACGACCTCCACATCGGCCGCGCCACCCTGTTCCGCTGGGTTGGTAACCGCGACCTGCTGATTGGTGAAATCCTGTGGTCCCTGTACGAGCCCCTGTACAAAGAAGCCCGAGCCGTTACCCCCGGCCATGGCGTCGACTACGTGGTGGGCGTGTTCCGCCACATCAACATGACCATCCTGCACTTCGCCCCGTTGCGAAAGTTCCTGCACCAGGATCCGGAATACGCCCTGAAAATGCTCACTTCCTCCCACTCCACGCTGCACGCCCGCACCGTGGAAGTGAACACCCGCTTACTCAAAGACGAAGTGCGCGCCGGCCATCTGAGCCCACCCATGAACATCCAGAGCTTGTCCTACTTCATGGTACGAATCGCCGAGTCCTGCCTGTACAGCGACATCATCGGCGGCCGCGAACCGCGGGATGAAGAGCTTGAGGATGCCTGTACTGCTGTGCGCATTTTGCTGGGCGGAAAGGTCTGAGCTCCTGATACCGCTGGAAACCTGGCCAGCCTGGGATTACTCTTTGCTGACATCCACAGGAAATCATCAGCAAGGAGTGCACCATGAACCCCCGAACCACCCAACCTCGCCTTAGCGTACTGCACGCCAGCCTGCTACTGCTCAGCCTGGCTCTGGCACCGTTAGCGCACAGTGAAAACCTCACCGAGGACGATGTCACTTCCTTCATCACCAGCATGGAAGCCATGCAGCCCCTGATCGACAAGCATCAGGACTTCATCGAATCCATCGAAGATCCAGCCGACGATGAGCGAGAAGTGGATTTCGCCCGGATGATGTCCTCGATGGTGGACGAAGTGAAAGGGCACGAAATGTACGATGACCTGGACGACCTGGTCGATGACTTCGGATTCTCCAGCCCGGAAGCCTGGGCCCGCAAAGGCGACCGCATCGTCAGCGCCTGGTTTGCCATTGAAATGGAAGCCCAGCCCGACATGGCTCCGGATATCGCGGAAATGGAGCGCGCCATTGCCGAGATGGAAAACAATCCCGACATGCCCGAAGCCGCCAAAGCCCAGATGCGCGAAATGATGGAACAGATGATGGTGACCGTCAAAAGCGCATCCAGTGCGGCGAAGCAAGTGAGCGATGCCGACAAACGTGCTGTCAGGCCCCACGTAGAACGCCTCAAGGCTGTGATGGAGCAGGACGAGAGCGACTACGAATAACACGCTCCCCAAAAACAAAACCCCGGTACTGTCGCCAGCACCGGGGTTTCTTTTTGCTGCCTGAGCAGCGAGGCAATCAGGCCGTCAGGTTGTAAACAAACACGATCGCCACGGCAATCGGGGTCACAAACCGGATCAGGTTGTACCACAGGCTGAACGCGCCACCCTGCAGGGCCAGGTCGCTCTTCAGCGATTCCTTGGCCACAAACCAGCCCACAAAAATGGCGGTCAGCAGGCCAGACAGTGGCAGCATGATGTTGGCGGTGAAGTAGTCCAGCAGGTCGAACACCGTCTTGCCTTCAAAGGCGGCGAACATGCCCAGCGGCGTCACATCAGACCAGACGTTCAGGGACAGAATGGAAACAATGCCCAGCGCCCAGCACAGCACGCCCACCAGAATAGCGCTGCCGGTGCGGGCCAGGCTGGTTTTCTCTTCAACCCACTCAACCACCGGCTCCAGCAGGGAAATGCCAGAGGTCCAGGCAGCAAACAGCAACAGAACGAAGAACAGGGTGCCGAACAGGCTGCCCATCGGCATGTTACCGAACGCCAGGGGCAGGGTCTGGAAGATCAGACCGGGGCCGGCACCGGCTTCCAGGCCGTTGGCAAACACCACCGGGAAAATGGCCAGACCCGCCAGCAGTGCCACCACAGTATCCATGATCGCCACACTGACGGCAGTTCGGCCGATGGAGACATCACGGCCCAGGTAGGAACCGTAAGCCATCATGATGGCCATACCCAGGCTCAGTGTGAAGAAGGCGTGCCCCAGGGCAACCAGTACGCCTTTGACCGTCAATGCCTCAAAATTCGGGGTGAACAGGAAACTAACCGCCTCGCCGAAATGGCCGGTCGTCGTCGCATAACCAACCACCAGCAACAGCAACAGGAACAGCGCCGGCATCAGGATGGTGACTGCGCGCTCCAGGCCGCCTTTCAAGCCCCGGGAAACCACCAGCACCACCAGCGCCATGAACACCGTATGCCAGGCCAACAGCTGAATCGGGCTGCCCAGCAGACCACCGAACAGCTCGCCCACAGATTCTGCAGTACCACCGGTGAAATCGCCCATGGCCGCGTGGCCAATGTAGGAGGCCGCCCAGCCACCGATGACCGAGTAGAACGACAGAATGATAAATGCAGCCAGCATGCCGACAATGGCCGAGACTCGCCAGGCCGGCGACGCCAGGTTGCGCTCCGCCACCAGCCGAAAACTGGTAATGGGGTTATGACGACCATTCCGGCCGATAAACACTTCCGCCATCATGATAGGAATACCGATGATGGCAATACAGAGCAGGTACACCAGAACGAAGGCACCACCGCCGTTCTCGCCGGTGACATAGGGGAACTTCCAGATATTACCGAGACCAACCGCGGAACCGGTGGCTGCCAGAATAAACGCGAACTTGGAAGACCAGAGTCCGCGAGCCCCGTTCCCGCTGTCTGCTGCGGAGTTGGACTGATTCATGTGTTTGCTTCCTGTGCTTTTGGCTGAGGAAAATACGAATTGTCAGATCGCCCGGCACACGGCGTGCAGGCTATTGGGGCGGGATTCTGCCAGCACTGGCGGCATGATGCCAGTGCTGAGGGGCGAGCGCCGGGACAATTCATCGTCCCCGGCGCGGCCCGGGAATGCTAATCAGCGGGTTTTACTGACAAATCGGACAATCAGGTCTTTCGGACCGCCTGCCACCTAGACACGAAAATCTTTAACTACCTCGTGGATGCGTACCGTCGACTACCGGGTCCATTGGCCCGATAAAATTTAACGGCGACAGCTTAGTTATAGATATATCAATGAAATAGCGAATGAGTTACGCCGTGTCCTACTCGTGCAACGACAACAGGCCACGACGCTTTAGAAAAAATGCAGGTCACTCAGTCAGATGCAGCCAGCTTTGCCCTGGGGTGATAGCGAGCATTCACCCACAGAGAGAACCCGATCACCACGCCACCGACGGCCAGGCGCAGTAGATCTGCGTCGCGGTTCCAGATCAGCAGATTGACCAGCAGGCCGGCGGGCACCAGCGCATTGTTCATCACCGCCAGGGTGCCGGCATCCACCTTACAGGCACCGCGATTCCACAGGTACAGGCCCAGACCGGACGCCGCCAGGCCCAGCCAGGCAAGAATGCCCCACTGCAAGGGCGTTGAGGGCAACTTGTCCGGATTACCGAAAATCAGGAAAGAGGGCAGCGCGATAATCAAGGCGCCAAAGAAGAAATAACCGAAGGTGCGATACCCCGGCAGCGCCAGAGGATAACGTTGCATCACGTGCTTGTAGCCTACCTGCCCGGCGGCGAAGGTGAAGTTGGCCACCTGCAGCAACAGGAACCCGGTAATGAAATCCTCACTGAGGCCATCATATCGAATAATACCGGCCCCCAGTGTGGCAATGGCCGCGGCCAGCAAGGCCACCGGCGAAAACCGGCGGGCCAGGGCATCATCCACCAGGGTTACGTACAGGGGGGTAAAAATGGTGAACAGCAACACTTCCGGCACCGTCAGGTAACTGAACGAGCGATACAGGCACAGATAGGTGATGCCGAACTGCAGCATACCGGTCACCAGTATGCCCAGCTTCATCCCGGAGGGAACGCCGCGCCAGCGGGTAAACGGCAGGAACACCAGGGCTGCCAGCAAGACCCGGCTCAATACCGCGAAGTCGCTATCTACCCGGCCAGCCAGGAATTCGCCGATCAGGCTGAACGAAAATGCCCAGAGCACGGTAACCAGAACCAGTAAGACCATTGATTGCATCACCCCTGTTGTATGCCGGGCGCCTACTTTACTGCTTTACGGTGGGTTTTGCAGCGGTGGCAGGCGGGGAAACCCCTATAAGCGGGAGTCTGCCGGTTGAGGTACCATGGCCGGTCCTGTACCAGTGCCACGCTACAACTCCCGAAAGACCAGAGCGCCATGGACGAAACCCATCAGCCACTACCCGAAGCCCGCCAGCCGCTGATTCAGCGCATGCTGGCCGAGTGGAAAACCCTGGCTATTCTGGGCGGCCCGATTCTGATTGCCCAGGTGGCGCAGATGGCCAATGGTGTGATCGATACCGTGATGGCCGGCCACGCCAGTGCCGAAGATCTCGCGGCCGTGGGTATCGGCAGCAGCCTGTGGATGCCGCTTTTCCTGTTTTTCATGGGTATGCTCGGCGCCTTGCAACCGATCATTTCCGGCTACAACGGTGCCCGCACCACCCAAAAGATCATGCCCGCCACCTGGCAAGGCATCTACATTGCGGCGGCCGGCACCGTGGTGATGGCGCTGTTGCTGACCAATGTCCACCCCATCCTGGCCCTGCTGAAACTCGACCCGCACACCGCCGGCATCACCCAGGGTTATCTGGACGCCTTTGCCTGGGGCATACCCGCCCTGTTGCTGATTAACGCCCTCCGGGGCCTGACCGACGGTCTGGGACATACCCGGGTGATCATGGCGTTTTCCGTTCTCAGCACCCTGATTAATTTGCCTCTGAACTACATCTTCATTTACGGCAAACTCGGGCTTCCCGCCATGGGCGGCGTTGGCTGTGGCTGGGCCACATCCATCTCCAACGGTGTCGCCGCCATCGCCATGCTGATCTACCTGAACCGCAGCGAGACCTTCCGCCAGTTTCATCTGATTGCCGATTGGGTCAAGCCCGACTTGGCCGGCATTCGCTACATCCTGCGCATCGGCGTGCCCATCGGCTTCACCATCTTCGTGGAAGCCAGCATGTTTGCGATAATTGCACTGTTCCTGGCGCCGCTGGGGCCAGTGGTGGTCGCCGGGCATCAGATTGCCCTGAATGTGGTGTCGCTGCTGTTCATGCTGCCGCTGAGCATCGGCATGGCGCTGACCCTGCGGGTGAGCTTTCTGGTAGGTGCGCGGGCCCCGGATTCCGCCCGGCTGATCTCCCGCAGTTCGCTGATTCTGGCCTCGGCCATCGCGCTGCTGTTTGCCACCCTGCTGTTCGTGTTCTCCGGCGCCATTGCCAGCCTGTATTCCGGCGATGCCGAGGTTCAGGCCGTCACCATTCGGCTGCTCACCTTCGCCGCCATGTTCCAGATTGCCGATGTTATCCAGGTAACCTGCATCAGCGCCCTGCGCGGCTACAAGGACACGCGCATTCCCATGTTTATCATGCTGTTTTCGTTCTGGGGGGTGGGCCTGCCGCTGGGGTATGTACTGACATTTACCGACTGGCTGTGGCCGGCGCTGGGCGCTGCAGGCTTCTGGGTAGGACTGACCGCCGGACTGACCTCCGCCAGCCTGTTACTTGGCTGGCGCCTGTTTCGTTTTCAGCCACCACCGGTTGATGAAAACAATCAACCCGCAGCCGTGGGCACCGGCTCTGGCATGGGCTGACCAATATCCTCGGCATAGACAATCCGGTCGCGCCCGGATTCCTTGGCGGTGTACAGCGCGTTATCGGCCCGGGCCAGCCAGCTTTCCACACTTTCGCCATGGCCCAGCAGGGCCACGCCGAATGACGCGGTTACCGGCCCGCCGGGGTGTTTCATGTATTTTCGGAGCACCTGCTGAAGATTGTTCATCACCGCACGCAGATTCACGCCATCAACGCCTGGCAGCAGCAATACAAACTCCTCACCGCCATATCGGAACAACTGATCGGAACGGCGGGTATTGCTCTCCAGCAGGGCCACCAGCTCGGTGAGCACATCGTCGCCCACGCCGTGGCCATATTCGTCATTGATCTTCTTGAAGTGATCAAGGTCCAGCAACACCAGAGCGTAGGGCAGGCCGGAACGCTCGGCATTGGCAGCGGCCACATCCAGCTCTTCATCCATGGAACGGCGGTTCTTTACGCCGGTCAGCGGGTCAATGGTGGCCAGTTGCTCCAGGCGCCTGCGCTGGCTGTGGTTGCGATGAGCAAAGACATAAGCACAGGCACTGACCACAACGGCGGTCGAAGAAAACGACCACATCTGCTCCTGGCTACTGAATGCCAGCCCTACCACCATCATCGCCAGGATAGCGGACAGGTTGATACCCACGGCGATTCTCGGACCAACCAGGAAGAAAGAAGTGACCAGGCAGGGGTACAACCAGAACAACCCCGGATCACCCACGATGCTGCCCACTACCACAGCACCGTAGGATGAAATAATTGCCATGACCAGGCCCGTCCTGCGGGTATCTCCCGTTAACCAGGCATAAGCCATACTCGTCGCAATGCCGCCCAGGATCACGCTATCCACCACACCCGCCAACAGGTTTCCCTGCATAAACCGCAGCACCGCAAACGGCGTGATGCCCACCAGCCCGCTGATGCCCAGCAAGGTAATGATGGATAAACGAAAATCGTTTTTCAGACGGTGAAACATGCAGCCCTGGATCCGACAAAAGTCTTATTTAGCATCCAAGAATAGCGCAAGCTTTTCAAACGGTCGTTCCAGGGCAACGATTCTTAACAAATCTACCACCAAAGGCGACATAACGTGACCTGCATCACGCTTTGCTTTTCTCTAATATTCCAATGTAATCCACTTTATAATCGTCCAGGCAACGATCATTAGCTTCAAACCTATTGGCCAGTCATACTATCGCGCACCGGCTGCAGATTCAGGAACATTGTGTCTAACTCACTGATAAGAATAGCCCCCGGGGCACTCACCATAGGCAAGCCACTGCCCTGGGATGTTTTCGACTCAGAAGGCAATATTCTTCTGCGTCAGGGCTATGTGATTCAGACCAACAGCCAGCTCGAGCAGCTGTTTGAAAGAGGGCGCTTCAAGCCCCGAAAGATCGAGCGGCCGAAAGAGGAAACCTTTGAAGACCTGCGCCAGCGGAATCCGTTTGCAGAATACGGTGACTTGCTGACCACGCTGGAAGTCACACTCAACGCCATTACCTCGGAAGATCCCACCGCCCAGAAACGCCTGCTGGGGCTGTGCCGAATGCTGGATAAAACCTGCCAGGAGGCACCCGACGCCAGCCTGGCACTGGTGCACCTGTATTCCATCGGCCCCACTATCCATGAACAGATCCTGTTCTACGGCATCCTGTGCCATTTCATCGCACGCCAGTTCGGGCTGGAGGAAAAGCGGGCCACCGTGCTCACCGCCGCCGCGCTCACCGCCAACCTCGCGCTGGTGCCTGTGGCAGACCAACTCAACGCCTCCAATAAGGTGCTCACGGACGACCAGCGCGCGGTGATTCGCAAGCACCCCCTGCGCAGTATCGACGCACTGAAGTCTGCCGGCATAAGCAACAAGCTGCTGCTCCGGATTGTTGCCCAGCACCACGAACAGGCGGATGGTTCAGGTTATCCGGAGGGCCTCAGTGGCGGGGAAATCCTGCCGGAAGCGGAAATTCTGGCGCTGTCTGAACGCTATGTGGCGATGATTACCAAACGGGCCTACCGCAATCGTATGAACATCACCGAGGCCCGCAAACTCATCGCCACCCTGGCAGATGGCAAGTTCCGGCCGGCCATTCCGCGTTCATTGCTGCAGGTACTGGGCGATCACCCCCCGGGCATGCTGGTCCGGCTGGTGAATAACGAGGTGGGGGTGGTCACACGCCGGGCTGATCGAACCCGGGGACCTTTCGTGAAGGCGATATTCGGCCCCCGAGGCAACCGCTACAGCGGCACCTTTGAGCGCGATACCAGCCTGCTGGAATACAACGTGCGCGCGCCGGAAGAGCCCGAGATCATGCCAACCATGGATTTCAGCATGCTCTGGGGCTTCCGCTCCTGACTCAGGTCAGCCCCAGCGCCCGGGCATGATGGTTCAGGTGATCGTCAATGAACGAGGCGATAAAGAAGTAGCTGTGGTCATAGCCCCGATGCATACGCAGGTTCAGGTGATGATGAAACTTCTCACACACATCGGCCAGGGCATCCGGATTCAGCTGGCTGTCCAGAAACTCATCGGCCGTACCCTGGTCCACCAGTAGCGGCAGCCGTTCCTTTGCCGTCGGAATCAACATGGTGGCATCCCAGGCTTCCCACGCCGACTGATCGTCACCCAGGTATCCGCTAAACGCCTTCTGGCCCCAGGGGCAAGCCATCGGGTTGGCAATTGGAGCAAAGGCCGATACCGACCTGTAATACCCCGGGTTCTTCAAAGCCGCAATCAGAGCCCCGTGCCCGCCCATGGAATGGCCACTGACCGAACGTTCACCATTCAGCGGCAATTCGTTTTCCACCAGCTGCGGCAGCTCCTTGACCACATAGTCATACATCCGGTAATGCGGCGCCCAGGGCTGCTGGGTCGCGTTCACATAGAATCCGGCTCCGGAGCCAAAATCATAGCTGTCATCCTCGCCGGGCAGATTTACGCCACGGGGGCTGGTATCCGGGCAGACAATGGCCAGGCCCAGCTTTGCAGCGAGTTTCTGGGCGCCGGCTTTCTGCATGAAATTCTGATCGGTGCAGGTGAGGCCCGACAACCAGTACAGCACCGGCACCTCTTTGGCCTGAGCACCCAGCGCCGCAGGAGGAAGAAACACCGCAAATTCCATGTCGCACTCCAGGGTAGCGGAGGTATGGCGATAGCGGCGGTGTTCGCCATCGAAACAGACGTTGGTGGATAACAGGTCCATAGATCCCCCCGGAGTCAAAGATGTGGTTAGCGATCAGTCCTCAGCCCCGGCATAGCTGGGTTTGTCGATGCTGAAACCGGACTTGGCAAATTCCGCCAGAATGGCAGTACGCGTTACGATACCAACCAGTTTGCCATGATCAACCACCGGGTACACTTTTGGCTTTCCAGCCCCCAGATTCTGGGCCAGATCCACCACCGACATGTCCGGCGATACCGTCATCGGCTGCCGGAACATCACGTCATCCACAAGGGGATCACCTTCGTGGTGGTAGTTGCTGACCAGCAGCGAGTGTATACAGTCCTGTTCCGAGACAAAGCCCAGCACACGGCGATGATCATCCACCACCGGCAAACCGGTGACGTGATTGGCCAGCAGGGCTTTCACCACCCTGGTGACCGGCGTACCACAGCGTATCGGTTCAATGTGGTTCCACATCACTTCAGATATTTTCAATGAGCGCATCGACAACTTCCTTTCAGACAGAATAACGGTGCCCGATTGAGCACTTCCATACTCTAAACATAGGCAAAGCACACCGAAATGAAAAACCGGCGTTATGAAAACGGTTTACATCGGATAATTGTCGACTAAACTCAATGGGTTATGCCCTTTCAGGGCTCAATAATCCTGATTCATCCGTGGTAAACAGTGGGAGAACCCATGGAAGCCATTTCCAATTTTGTAAGTGAAATCAACGGACTGGTATGGGGCCCTCCCATGCTGGTGATGATCCTGGGCGTCGGCCTGTTTCTGAGTATCGGCCTGAAATTGATGCCGATCATGAAACTGGGGGCCGGTTTCCGCCTGATGTGGAGCGGCCGGGCCCGCGGTGACGAGGACGACGGTGACATTCCCCCGTTCCAGGCCCTGATGACCGCGCTGTCTGCCACCGTGGGTACCGGTAATATTGCCGGCGTTGCCACCGCAGTCTTCCTGGGCGGCCCTGGTGCGCTGTTCTGGATGTGGCTCACAGCCCTGGTGGGCATGGCCACCAAATACTCCGAGGCGGTGCTGGCGGTTCGCTTCCGGGAAGTGGACGAGCGCGGCAACCACGTGGGCGGCCCCATGTATTACATCCGTAACGGCCTCGGCAGCAAGTGGGCCTGGCTAGGCATCCTGTTTGCGGTGTTTGCCTCTGTGGCCGCCTTTGGCATCGGTAACACGGTTCAGGCCAACTCCGTCGCCGATGTGCTGGAAACCAATTTTGGCCTGCCCCACTGGGTAACCGGTGTGATCCTGATGGTACTGGTGGGCATGGTACTGATTGGCGGCATCAAGCGTATCGGCCAGGTAGCCAGCGCATTGGTGCCCTTCATGGCCGTGTCTTACGTACTGATTGGCCTGATTGTGCTGGCCATTAACGCCAACCAGATTCCGGAAGCGGTGAGCATGGTGTTCAGCTATGCCTTCAGCCCGGCCGCGGCCGAGGGCGGGTTTGCCGGTGCTGCGGTCTGGGCTGCCATCCGCTTTGGTGTGGCCCGGGGTATCTTCTCCAACGAAGCCGGCCTGGGCTCGGCCCCCATCGCCCACGCGGCAGCGCAAACCAAGAACCCGGTCAAGCAGGGCATGGTGGCCATGCTGGGCACCTTCATCGACACCATTATCGTGTGTTCCATCACCGGCCTGGTGATCATCACCTCCGGTGCCTGGACGTCCGGCGAAACCGGCGCGGCACTGACTTCCCTGGCCTTTGAAACCGGCCTGCCGGGCTTTGGCAACTACGTGGTGGCAATTGCCCTGGCGATCTTCGCGTTCACCACCATCATTGGCTGGTCTTTCTACGGCGAGCGCTGTATTGAATTCCTGTTCGGTGTGAAGGCCATTCTGCCTTACCGGGTACTGTGGATTGTGGCCATTCCGGTGGGCGCCACCATCAACCTGGGCTTTATCTGGCTGGTGGCCGATACCCTGAACGCCATGATGGCACTGCCCAACCTGATCGCCCTGCTGCTGTTGAGCCCGGTAGTGTTCAAACTGACCCGGGAGCACTTCGACAAGCAGAAGGCTCTGGGCGTGGAGTAATACCCTGTCTATGCAAGACGCTCACAAGGATGTGAGCGAACCGTTGGATGCGCCAGATCAAGTCCCCCTTGTAACTGGCGCATCCATCACCACAGTTACTCGTATACACTGATCAGACAACAACGGCGGGCAACGCCGGCGCAATACACGAATTTGCCAACAACCGTGTCGAAGGAGAGTAAGTATGAGTCTGCGTCTTGGAGATACTGCACCCGATTTTGAACAGGATTCCACCGAGGGCCGCATTCGCTTTCACGAGTGGCTGGGCAATGGCTGGGGCGTGCTGTTTTCCCACCCGGCCGACTTCACCCCGGTGTGCACCACCGAGCTGGGCCTGACTGCCAAGCTCAAAGACGAATTTGCCAAACGTAACGTCAAGGCCATTGCCCTGAGTGTCGACCCGGTCGATTCTCACCACGACTGGATCAAGGACATCAACGAGACTCAGGGCTGCACGGTCAACTTCCCGATCATTGCGGACCACGACCGCCAGGTGTCCGAGAAGTACGACATGATCCACCCGAACGCCAACGACAGCCTGACCGTGCGTTCGCTGTTTATCATCGACCCGAACAAGAAGGTTCGACTGATCATCACCTATCCGGCATCCACCGGTCGTAACTTCAATGAAGTGCTGCGGGTAATCGATTCCCTGCAACTGACCGACGAACACCGCGTGGCCACACCCGGCAACTGGGAGAGTGGCAGTGATGTGGTGATTGTGCCGTCACTGCAGGATGAAGATGAGATCAAAAAGCGCTTCCCGAAAGGCTACAAAGCCGTGAAGTCCTACCTGCGGATGACACCAGACCCACGTGCTAACTGGAGTGGTGACTGATCCACCGCCACAAACAAAAAGGGCAGCCAAATGGAGGCTGTGTGAAAACAGCCTCCGAAGCTGGCAAAATAACCGCGACATGGCTCGCGGTTATTTTTTATGAGGCATCTTGAAGGCACCCCTCGAAGTCAGGCGCTGTTGCTCCCACCCAGCGTTGAAGATTATGTCCCCGAAGATCACCCGGTTCGCGTCATTGATGCGTTTGTGGATTCACTGAATTTG
>NZ_JACDWW010000084.1:0-12554 GCF_016464145.1 Marinobacter sp. bablab_jr008 | reverse complement strand
TGCGCATAATGTATAGATGGTTCAGACCGGCAAAACACCGAAAAACCCCACCACGAAAAACGCCAGGAAGCCAACAGCCGCGCGGGTTTCCGCCGTGTCGAGTTCAGCCAAAATACGGGTAAGAATTTGTCGCCTTTTTGGCGATCTGCAACGGGTAAGCTCGGCGCGGATTAACCAAGGGCGGGGGTCAACCCCAAGACAATCGCAGGCAATCAGGATGGTGTCTGTGGACATTTCCGATGTGCCGTCAGCAATCTTGTATATCGCTGCGTCCGTGACACCCAAAATGTGGTGTAGTGCATATAGCGAACACCCATTATGTTGTGCCTGAAGCATTGTCAAGAGTTCTTGCGATGGTGTTTTCTTCATTTTTTCGCCCTGGGCGACTATTTCATCAAGTGTAGTACCCAACCGCTGTTGAATAAATAACCAACCGCTCTTGTGTACCCTACTGCGGTTGGGTACCTTTTCTCTCGTCGGTTCCCCTGAACCAGCCCGGGTAGCTCCCGGGCAAACCTTTCAGGGGATATCAAAGCCAACGAGGGGAAACACGATGAAGACCGCAGTAATGATCAATCAGGACTACCAGGGGCCAACCCGGAACCCACACGGGGAAGCCCTGGCACGACTCACCCGCCAATTTGCCAACGTCAAAGGCCCGGAACAGGTGCGCAAATGCCTGCAAGCCTGGGGGCTGGCCGACGAAATCAGCGCACGTCAGGCGCGGTTCTGGCAGGAATCCACCACCAAAGAAAAAACAATCTTCTGTGATATGGCCGAAGTGTCGCCCGTTTACCGGCTGTACCAGTGGGCGGACATTCCAGAGCGCCAGCGCGGGCTGTTGTGGCGGGCGGTAGTTGACGCGACCCAGTGGGGCGAACGACTACGGGGCCGGTTTTGAAACAAGCCGCTGTATTTCTATGCCTCTTTGTGGGCGTGCTTCTTGAACAACATTTGTGGGATGAAACGATCATGGAATCACCAAACGAATTGACCGTTACCGATTTTGAACTGGCCGAAGAAGGCTTTTCTGTGGTGCTGACGAATGCCATCGAGGATCAGCGGGCCACGGTGGAATTTCTGACGGCTGAGTGCGATGCCGTGGGAAGGGTGCGGCTTGAGTATCAGGCCGATGGTCTAGAGAGTGCGGCGGGGTGGTTGGATGAAAGGTTGGGGCCGCTGAAAGAAATGCAGTTCCGTGCCATGCGGGTGTTGGGCCTGCTGGAAGCCGCCAGGGAGCGGGAAGCGGGGCAACTGGCATGATCGCCGTTCTATTTGCCAGGTCGGACAGCATCTACAAGGGTATACCGGGGTGCGATGTGTTCGATATTGACCGGGACGCGCTCACGTTCTCCGGAGGAATGCCGGTTATTGCGCACCCCCCGTGCAGATCGTGGGGGCGGCTGGCGCACATGGCAAAGCCCCGACCTGGTGAGCGAGAGTTGGCGCCCTGGGCGGTTGACCAGATTAGAAAATGGGGCGGTGTGCTCGAGCATCCAGTTACCTCCAGGTTATGGAAAGAAAAACCGCTGCCTGGCCCAGGGGAGCGGGATCAGTTCGGCGGGTTTTCAATCGTAGTGCCTCAATATTGGTTTGGTCATCGCTGCGAAAAAATGACAAGCCTTTACATCTGTGGGATTGAGCCTTCAGAGCTTCCTGAAATCGGGTTCAAATTGGGTGAACCCGAATACGTAATCATGAAAAGCAGAAATAACCACCACCGGAAAAAGGTTGTGGACAAACCAGAGCGGGAGAAAACCCCGGAAGCGTTTGCACATTTTCTAATTGATATAGCCAGCCAATGCAGGCCGCAGGAGGTAAGGGCGGCGTGATCGACAACGCATACACCGCACCAATAAATCTTGACCGGGCGAACCGCGAGGCGTCCCGGTTTTTTTCTATGTCTGACGAATACGCCGAGCGTATCAGGCAGGCCGGGCGGAGCGCCCGAAGGGCCGAAGCCCATAGGCTAGTCAAGGCGGCGAAAAGTCCGACAGACCGGTTTCCAGGCATAACAGGGGCATATTTCAACCGGGCCGCACCGAAACTGAAACCCGCCTTGGTGGAATTACCAGAGCCGAAACCCCACACGGCGCAAGACTTGAAGCAGCCCGGTACCTGGGCGGTAGTGGAAAAGCGGGATTGGTGCGGGGAGTGGCGGTTGCGCATGGAAACCCGACCCGGTTCAGACCACAAAATACCGGAGAACAGCGGTGATCGGATAACCGCCATGCTGTCTGAGCGGGGCGCGAAAAAAATCAGTGAATCCTGCTATTGGTTGGCCTGCAAGCGCGGCGGTTATACCACGTTCGCGACGCTCACCCTGTCCGAAGAAGCCCGGCGAAACCTGCAACGCAAGGTATTGAAACAGACCGGCAACCAGAGCCCGGACGGGTTCACCACGATAAAGCCGGAAATCGAAGCCCCGAAACCGAAACAGCGCCCGTTGGCGCCATTATTCGACGGCGAAAACCAGCACGCCGAAGCCAACCAGGCCGCAACCGTGGCAGCGGAATACACCCCGCTTTTTCGCAATCCGAAAACGGCAGACGGCGACCGGGAAACCTTGCGGCCATACACCCCGCTTCAACCTGAGTGGGTTCTATCGGTTCAGAAAGAAGCGTCTCGCTTCTTCGAAGCAGCCGGGAAAATGTATCAACGCGGGTGGCAGTACAAAGACGAAAACGGGGAAACCGTCAAGGTTCCAGGATCCAGCAAGTGCATACCGGCAAAACGCACGGCCACCACCGAAGGAAACCCGGTTACATGGCTCGAAGATGGGCCATACACCCCGATAAAGTTTAAGCGCGAACCCCTGGACTACCTGTGGGTGGCTGAGAACCCAGACCGGGTGGACGAGGACACCGGCGAATACCTGGGCGAGAACCCACACATACACTTAATGATGCGCTGGCGTGTACCTTACCGGCATTTTCAGGCATGGGCGGAACGGCTCGAAAAGCTCTGGGGCCATGGTTTCGCCCACCTGGAAAAGATCAAAGACCCGCAGAAAGCGGGCGCATACGTGGCGAAAGCCGCGGGCTATCTAACCAAGGGCCAGGGCAAGGCAGATCAGGGGGAAATCCGGGGCAACCGATACGGAATCAGCAAGCGGGCCAGGGCGCCGGGCTGGATTGAGTGCGAACGCCATCAGGTGGGCCTGATCGGCTGGCTGTTGGCAGAAGCCCATGAAATCTGGAACAACCGCCACGGCGAGAAAATCCAGCGCCGGGAAAAACTCAAGCGGGAACTGGAAGCGGTAAACGATGGGCCACGGCGGCAAAAAATCGGGGCGCTGTTGGAAGGCGTGCGGAAGGAAATCGAACCGCTACCGAGAATCAGCAAATACGCGGCGCTGTTCAAAAGCCAGGAACAGAAAAGCCGGTTTTTCGAGTGGGCCAGCCGGAAGGGCTGGACACCAGAGCCGCAGGAATCACTGTGGCTGACCCTATGGCGGCGGGAGCAATGGCAACGCCGGAACGGCACCCGCCTGAATGCAGGGCCGGAGGCGTGGGGCGCATGGTTTGCCCTGGCCGATTCCGGCGCGGTGGAGTGTGATAACGATGCAGATTTTCAAGGAATACACCTGCAAGAGCTGCAAGCGGCGGGTTTATGAGCAGTGGTGCGGCAGCGAAGGGCGCTGCAGCAAATGCAATGAAACGGAGCACAGTTATGACAGAAGCGGAATTGTACGGAAGGGCAAAGCAACTAAGGCAGACAGTCGATAGCGCCGGGTATCCGGCACTAATGCCGAAAGTAGCAAAAGAGGCAATCAAGGAAGCGGCGGCGCTGATTGAGGAATTGGCCACACGGGAGGCGAAACGATGCCGAGAGCAAAAGACAACAGAAAAGCAGTAGGCACGGAACACTGCAGCGAGTGCGGCACCCTGGCCAGGTTCTACCAGGTACAGAAGGGAAACCGCACCGGTTACCTGTACCGGCGTTGTGAGTGCGGGGCAGATCAGCGCACCGGGGCCGGGGTTCAAGTCAAGTGGCTGGAATCCATGCAGCGCACTGGGGAAACCATGATTCCGCACCCACTGGAACAGGTACGGGAACCTGAGCCGGAGCCAGAACCGAAAACGGCTGAACCCCTTGATAACAGCGAGGGGGAACCAGAACCGGAAAGCAAAAAAACGGGCCTGATTGGCCTGTTCATCCTGGGCACCGCTGCGGCGGTGGCATTACTGACCTAAAAGGTACAAACCATGACCGAAGCAGCAGAGAAAATCGAACACGAAGGCGAAACCCTGGACGATCTGGAACAGGAGTGGCAAGCGGAACAGGCCGAAGCCGAAGCCATTGAAAACGAGCCGACGGCAGAAGAACGCCGGAAGGCCGAAGAACTGGCAAAGAAAATGAACGCCGGGTTTCTGTGGCTGGTGAACCGTACCCAATGCCCACACGTGGAAATCGACAAGATTGTTGACCGGGCCAAGGGCGATGAAGCCTTTGAACCGCTGGCCGAAAAATGGGGCGGTGAGGTGCCGGCGTGGGTACAGCAGTTCAGCCCGTACATCGGTGCCGGGGTTTACATGGCAACCACCATCATCACAGCCCGCCAGGTAGAGCGCCAGATTCTGGAAGAGGCGGAGCGGCAACAGAAGCAGGCAAGGGAGGCGGGGCAGCATGGCGAAGAACCCGGACACGGAGCGGAGTAACCGCCACTGCTTTGTAGCGGCCAAAACCGGGGGCGGGAAATCCCAACTGATGCGCAATGAACTGATACCCAAAACCGGTATCAGGGCGCTGTTTTGGGACGTGGACACCGACCACAAGTGCACCCGGTTCAGTGACCGGGGCGCATTCCTTCGGGCGCTGAAATCGGCAGACGCATCAGGAAAGCCGTTCCGCATCGGGTGGAGTGGCGAGGATAACCCGGAGACCTTTGAATGGTTTTGCCGGGCGGCATGGGCGGTGCTGGACGGTTCCCGGGAAACGTGGATTGTGTGCGAAGAAATGGCAGATCTGGGCATGGGCCAGAAAATGCCGGATTTCTTCCGAAAGCTCATGGTACGGGGCCGGAAGTATGGCGCCATCGTGATCACCACAACCCAGCGTTGCCAGGAAGTACCGAAGGCGCTGATCACTCAGCCAGCTAATAGGTACATTGGCCTGCACGAAGATCAGGACGCCCGCTATCTGGAGCGCGCCACGGGCCTGAAAGCCGCCGAAATCGAAGCATTGAAGCCGCTAACCTTTTGGCACAAGGGGCCGGAGGGAACGCAGAAAATCAGCACAAAATACCGAAAATTCACCCCATGAAAGATTCCCGAACCTAATTAGGTTCGGGCGTTTTATTCCGTTTGGTTATTCCGGCAATTCTGGTTGCACGCGAGCAGCAACAGCGAACGACAACCAGCAGAGGGCGCGAGCCAAATGGAAAAGATTAAAACCTGGTTTAACCAGAACGTGGACAAAAAGCAGATGACCACGCTGATTGTCACCGGCATTGTCGTCGGTGGCACGGTGTACGCAGCCCGTAAAGCGGGTTTCGGTACTGTGGCAACTGTAGTGAAGGGGGGCTGATCTCATGAGCTCCCAAAAAATCACAACCAAACTCCCGAATCCAGAAGGCGTGGCCGCAGGCGGCACAGCTACCTTCCGTATTCCAGTCGGCAAGCGTATTCACGAGCTGCAACTGGTGTTCAAGTACAACGCCAGCACGCAGAACGTGAGCCACTTTGATGAAATCCGAATCTACGCCAATGGCCAGGTAATCCAGCGGTTCAGCGGAACCGAGCGGGACGTAATCAACCAGTTTGAGGGCCGCGAAGCAGCCAGCGCAAAAGGCGTGTTGAAACTGCCGTTTGACCGTAAAGGCATGATTACCCTGCCGGGCCGTGAAACCACCGCGATTAACACCGGTGTAGCAGACGCGAACGGCATCAAGATCAGTTCAATGTATATGGAAATTGACCTGGCCAGCGGTGTGACCATTGCCGCCGATGATCTCAAGCTGTACGCGCTGCAATCAGACGCCGTAGCCGGTGGCCCCGGAACCATCCCGTTCATTCGCCGTGAGCAGCGAAACCCGGCGGGCGCGGATTCCGATTTCCAGATTGCAGACCTGATCAACCCGGGCGTGAATGCCCCGGATAAGGTGGCGCTGAACCGGATTACGTTCATCCCATCCGCCGGAACCATCTCCAACCTGAAGATCGACCGGAACCAATACAACATCTTTGACCGCACGGACGGCCTGAACCGTTCCATGCAGAAAGATGGGATCCGGGTTCCCCAGGCCGGTTATTACATGATCGACCCGACCGAACGCGGCATTTCTGGCGAAGTCATTAACCTGATGGGCACCACCGATTTCCGTTATCGGCTGAATGTCTCCCAGGCCATGACGCTCACCTGTCTGTCGGAGTACCTGGGCGTTCTGACCGGCTAAGGGGGCGCTATGGAACTGACAGGATTCATCACCACCGGCCTTGAGTCCCTGGGGCTCAATGGCTCGGAGGTGAAGCCGATTAACCAGGGGGAGAAGGTCAAGGTGCAAGGCAGCCAAACGGAATCAAAAACCAACCTGTGGGGCATCTTTGACGGTCTGGGCGAAACATTGGGCGAAGGCGCTAACGACCTGTTAGCGGCCACCTTCGACCGGTACGCACAGAAAACCCGTGGTGGCCCTGAAACCAGTCCCGACACAACCGGTGACCCAACAGACAATCCGGGCTCGGCAGTGATTCCAGAATCCCAGCGCAATCAGCCGGGATTCCTTCAGCGGTATCAGTCGGAATTGATTGTGGCAGGGGTGCTGTTGGGTGGCTTCCTGGTACTGCGGAGGCGGTAACGGTGAAGGTCGAGGCGGTGCCGGTAGGTTGGACGGACGACATGGACGACCGCCTACGGATAAGCGCCGGGGATGATCTCGAAATCATCCGGCGCGAAGTCCGAACCGGCATTGCACAACTGTGGCAGTGCGAGAAAGACGGCCAGCCGGAAGCGTGGGTGGTCACCCGCGTGGATGGAACCGAACAGGACGGTTACGAGTGGGTGATCGTGCTGGGTGAGGGCCGGGGCTTCTTCGACTACATGCCGTTGTTTGTGAGCCACGCCAGGGCCAAAGGGTTACCGATTCGCACGCACGTTAAACGCCGGGGCCTTATCCGCATGTGGGAACGCCTGGGGCTTTCACTCGATCATTACGTTTTACGGGGTTAGGTATGTCAATTCCCGGCATTTCAACCGGAGGCGGAAGCCTTCAAAACCAGAACAGCAGCGCGGCAGAAAGCGGCGACATTCTCGGCGGTTCAAAAAGCTTCAGTTTTGCCGGGCCGAATGTCGTGAAGGGGCTGGATACACAACAGTTGGCCATTTGGGCGGCGGTAGGTGTCGCGGCTTTCCTGATTTACAAGGGGGTGAAACGTGGGTAGTTCTTCACGCTCCAAAACCAGCAGTACCGAATCCAGCCAAACGCTAGCGGATAACCGAGTTGTCGACGGCGACAACGCCATCATCGGCGGCAACATCACCCTATCGAACACCGGCAGCGGTTCCGGCCAGTTCAACGTCACCACCACCGATTTCGGGGCGCTGGATGCAGCTAGCGAAATCGCCGGGCAATCGTTCAAGTTCAGCGACCGGGCGCTAACCAGCGTGGATAACTCCGTGGAAGCGGTGCGCACCATCGCCGGGGATGCCGGGGCCACGATCAGCGGGGCGCTGGCCAAAGTGACCGACTTTGCAGCCAGCCAGCAACCCGACCAGAAAGAAGCAAAAACCCTGCAACTGATCGTCATTGCCGTGGCCGTCGTTGGGGCGGTATACGTGTACCGAGGGGGCCGATAATGAGCAAACCGTTCAGAACCTACCCGCTGCAACTGCAAGCCGGGCAGGAAATCCAGTTTGGGGCCGAAGGCACCTTTTACGCGGTGGCGGCGGCGGATAGCCCGTTCACGATCACCTTTGACGAATCCAACCGAATCAGCGGCGCGGAGCAGGGCACCGGGGGCGAGTTCCCGGAGGTGTTCAGTAGCGTCAAAGTGAAAAGCCCAACGGCACAAACCGTGGTTTTGGTGATGGGGTATGGCCGATACCACGACAACCGGGCCACGGCAAATATCACCGTAAACACCACGGTCGAACCAGCCAACAAGATCACGCCACTGGCTGAGGTGACGGTGCCAGCCGGTGGAAGTGCCCAACTGGCGGCAGCGGACGCAACCCGTAAGGAGTTGCGGGTGGGTATCAAGTCAGATCAGCCGGGCGGGGTGTACCTGGGGGATGCGACAGTCGGGGCGGCGGCACCAGGCGGTTACCTGGAAGAAGGCGGCACCGATTACGTCACCACCGAAAGCGCAGTGTATGCCTATAACGCGGGCACCTCAGATGTGGTGGTTCATGTGGTCAGCCTGGAGCGTGTGTAAATGAGTAGGGCAAAAGGGCAAAGCGTAGCGGTACTAAAAAAGCGGGTGGCGCTGGCCTTTGATAGCGTTGCCGAGATGCGCCAGGACATGGGGTTGAAGATCGGTCAGACGGTGGAGACCAAGGGGTATCTGTCGAGCGGCGACGGCGGCGGCAACCAATACGAAATCGTACCAGGTTCGACCGGTGTAGAGGATGCAGGCAGCATCATTGATCTGGATAACGGTCTGCAGGCAAAGGGGCTGTTTCCAAATGGCGTGAATGTGCGCCAGTTCGGTGGCGTAGGCGCAAACAACATAGCGCCAGCAATCTCGGCGGCATTGGCTTATGGCAATTTCTGTTCTGTGCTTGAAGACGATTATGTGTTTTCGGGCGAGGTGGCTATACCGTCGAACTGCCTGATTTTGCTTTATAACCCAAGAATCACCATGACCCTGGACGGCGAAAACGCCAGGGGGTTCCACTTCGCGGACGGCACCGAAAACAGTGTGATTTCGGGTTCAGCAAAAATTGTGGCGGGCTGTTCGTTGCTCGGTGCTGATGGGTTCCGAAATGCGGTGTTCAGTTGGGGGGCGGATTACTACGTGGCGGGCAGTCCACAAGGGGTGTTCAACTGCGATGTGTACGGGGAAAAAATCGAAGTAGAGTGCCAGGGGCCTGAAAATATCAAGGTGGTGGGAATTGCGTCCTATGTCGATGGGGCGCATATCAAGGGAGTGCGGGCCACGGGGCAAAGTAACTTCGGGTTCGTGGCGCACTGGGGCGGGCGAGGCAGTCACGATGTGCTGACTGATGCAACCTGGCATCCCACCAATATCGTGTTTGAGGATTGCGAAGGGTATCGGTCTGCGGCTGGTAGTTGGCTGCGTTCGTTTACCTTCTCGGCGTGTGGCCGGTGTGAATTGAGGAATTGCCGGTCAGACTCGGAAACTATCAGTTTTAACCTGTTTGTTGGGGATTATGGGTTCACCTACGCGCAAAATCTGAGCGTGGAAGATCAGTACCAATACAAGCTGACCGGATGCCGGGCAAAGGGGCCGGGGGCGGTAATATCGGCAGACTGCGAGTCCGCAAACCTGAATGGTTCGCCAACGTGGTTGGGGGCAGATCATAAAGCCCGTGTCGATATTGATGGGCTTTTTCTGGACGGCACCGAAACGGATACCGGGTTGCATTTTGGTATCACCGGGCTCGATGTGTGGGACGCAAGAAATGTTGAAGTCTATGACCCGAATGCAACCCGCAGTCGTGAATGGTTCTACCCACAGAACTGCAACACGGTAAGGATGCAGGCCGATGTGCTGCACCAGAACCGGGCGCGTGTCAGAAGCACGGCAAAAGCGGTGTTGAATCTGGATTACCGGCAAGTGGTGCCTACCCCGGACGCAACCAGTTACGCGGTGGCAATGGAAGGTGTCGGACAGCTAACGGTTAAAGGGAAGCTGCGGGATGTGCGGTTCGGCGTGGTGACCATTGGCGGCTCTGGGGAAAACGGGCGGCTGATCGTCGGGGCGGATTTTGAAAACATCGGATTTGCCTGTGTCGACAGTGATGCGACGTTCACCATGATCAACGGCGGTCATGGTGTGAATCTGGGTACCACGACGACCACGGCAAATATCTACCTTTACATAATCAGGTCGGTTGGCGGCTTTATGGTGTCCGGGCTGGATATTGAATCATCTGAAGCTAGGTACATTGTCTATGTCGATAACGTGGCAGCGAATGGGGCAGTGTTCGGCAATTTCTTTGGTGATTTGAACGCGGCGGCTGTGAATGCGGCGGCGGTATTCAAGGACACCGCTGCAAACGTGTATGTAGACCCGAATACCAACGTGATTGCCGGGGATGTGCCGTTGCTGGTGAATCCGTAACAGGGGAGGCATCAAATTGAACGGGGTTTTATTGGGTGCAATAGGAGTAGCCATATACATGATCACCAAAACGGCCACCCGGCCAGACTTGCGCCACTTCAAGCCGTCAGAATTCGGACTCTGGTGGCCACTGATGAACGCCGACCTGCTGCTGAAGCTCGACGCCTTCCGAGAGGCCTGGGGCGCACCGGTACTGATCAGTCCGGCCAGCGGCGGCATTGGCCGCCACCAGGGCAGCGAAGGCAAAAGCCAGCACAACGTCGACAAGTGGGGCGAAGTGCGGGCCATTGACGTATTCCCGATGATCGAAATCAGCCCCGGCCAGTACCGGTACATGACCAACGAAGCCGACCGGCAGCGGGCGCTGAACATCGCCCGGCAAGTCGGGTTCACCGGCATTGGCCTGTACACCGATACGCAGCCGGGCAACATGCTGCATGTGGATAACCGGGACGGCAATCGCGTGGCCACCTGGAGCCGGGTAGCGGGCGAGTATCGCGGCATCAATGAGGTACTGGTATGAACACCTGGACACCAAAGACAACCCTGATCGTCGCGGGCGTCGCCGTCGCGGGCCTGTGGTACGTGAAAAGCAAGGCCACCGAAACCGTAAAGGAAGTCGGGCAGGCCGTGAACCCGGTGAACCCGGACAACGTGTTTAATCGGGGAGCCCAGGCAATTTGGGATCAGTTCACCGATGGCAAAGGCACCATCGGCACAGATATCTATGACTGGATACACGGCAGCGACGAACTGAAGGGCGAGTAATGACCAAAGTACAGTTCGGTACCGAGTTCATCCCCCTGGCCGTGGTTGGTTTCATCGTCGGGGCCGGGCTCGGGTTCGCCTGGGGCAAAAAGGCGAAATCCAACATCGGCAAGGCGGTGACGACAGACGTTGACGGCGGCGTGGTCACGGTGCAGGTCGACACCGTCAAGGCTGCGCGGGCGGGCCTGTCCGATGGTATCAACAGCATACTGAACGCGGTGTACTGACATGGCCGGTGAAGCAATCTCAGTAGTGGAATTGGTCGGGGCCATGATCGGCAGCGGCGCATTGACGGGCGGGCTCACCCTGGCCGGGCTGAAAGTCGAAATCAGGTATCTGCGGGAAGCCGACAAGCGCCAGCAGGCCGAAAACGAACAGATGAGGCTGCGTGTCGACACCCTGGAAAAAGACCAGATCAAAGTGCATGGCATGGCGCTGCGGGCACACGAACGCATTGACCAGATTGCGGGGGCGCGATGATACAGGCCATTCCAATTATCGGTGATCTGATCGGCCTGGGCTCGGAATGGCTCAAGGGCAAGCAGAAGCAGGCCCAGGCCAAAGCCGAAGCCCAGGCGCAGGTATTGGTAAACAGCGCCAACGACCGGGGCGAATGGGAAAAGCTACAGGCGCAAGCAAGCGCCCATAGCTGGAAAGACGAGTATTGGACAATCGTGCTATCCGTGCCCGCCATCATGTGTTTTTTCCCCGAAGGCGTGGATGTGGCCAAGGCGGGCTTTGCCGCCCTGGACACCATGCCGGAGTATTACCGGTATTTTCTCGGGGTGGCCATCACGGCCAGTTTCGGGATAAAGGGCTTTCGCACCTGGAAGGCGGGCAAGTAGCCGGGCATCACGCCCGGTTTTTTTTCGCCTTCGGGAACGTCAACAGATTATTGGCGGCTTGCTCCTGAATCTGGGCCCGCAGCGTTTGCACCTGCACACGCAGGGCCGCGTTTTCCCGTTGCAGCTCCGCCCGTAGCGCCTTTTCCAGTGACCACCACGCCAGTTCACCCGGCATAAAGCTGTAACCGTTCGGAGCCACCAGGCGCCCGGTATCCGGCAACATGCGCCAGCCTTCCCAACCTTGCCACGGGAACAGACCCCCGGCGCGAATTTCCATGAGTTGCTGCACCTGGGGCGAGGGGGTTTTGGTGCCGTTAATCCAGTGATAAACCGTTTTCACCGACACGCCAGCGAGGCGGGCGGCATCCTCCGGGCGCAGTTGAACCCACGAATCACCCACCCGAAGCCGAAACCAACGGGATTTTTTGCGCCCGCGGTTAGATTTTTTTCTCTTTTCGGTGGGCGTTTTCATAACGATAAATTCTGAAAAACGATGCATTTTTGTTCAGTTCCGTTGTCGATCGACCCCGGCCACTCCGGGGCCGTGAGCGGCGTTTTTAGAACTGAACAGCGGGAAAGGTAATTGCCGTTATGAATGAAAGTAGTAAAAAAGAGTAAAATAAGGCGACAGATTGACCGGACGCAAGCCCAGCACGCCCCCTGCGCAGTTATCCACAAGTGCGCATAATGTATA
>NZ_JACDWW010000009.1:0-404 GCF_016464145.1 Marinobacter sp. bablab_jr008 | reverse complement strand
GCCTGACGATGACCTACTCTCACATGGGCAACGCCACACTACCATCGGCGCAGGTCTGTTTCACTTCTGAGTTCGGGATGGGATCAGGTGGTTCCAGACCGCTATGGTCGTCAGGCAAAACGGTTGATCACTGGGGGACGAGAAGGAACTGAGTGATGTTGATTTCGTTGCGTCATCCGCAATTGTCTTGGGTGTTATATAGTCAAGCCGCACGAGCAATTAGTATCGGTTAGCTCAACGCCTCGCAGCGCTTACACACCCGACCTATCAACGTCCTGGTCTTGAACGGCTCTTCAGGAGGCTCGAGGCCTCGGGGAGATCTCATCTTGGAAGGGGCTTCCCGCTTAGATGCTTTCAGCGGTTATCCTGTCCGAACATAGCTACCGGGCAATGCCACTGGCGTG
>NZ_JACDWW010000083.1:0-15845 GCF_016464145.1 Marinobacter sp. bablab_jr008 | reverse complement strand
TGCGGAGCAAACCAGGATCGCGCCGTCCATCTGTGCCGCACCAGTGATCATGTTCTTCACATAGTCAGCGTGGCCCGGGCAGTCTACGTGGGCGTAGTGACGGGTCGGAGAATCGTACTCTACGTGAGAGGTCGCGATGGTGATACCACGCGCACGCTCTTCCGGTGCGTTATCGATCTGATCGAAAGCACGGCTCTCGCCAGTGCCCCAAACTTCGTGACATACACGAGTCAGGGCGGCTGTCAGAGTGGTCTTACCATGGTCAACGTGACCGATGGTGCCCACGTTTACGTGCGGCTTGTTACGCTCAAACTTTGCTTTGGACACGGTTACACCTCTTCCTGTTTCTTAAGTCCTGGGATCAACCCTTTTTAATGATCGCTTCGGCAATGTTCGAAGGAGCTTCCGCATAGCGGGAGAACTCCATCGCATAAGACGCCCGGCCCTGTGTTGCAGAACGCAGGTCGGTGGCGTAACCGAACATCTCCGACAACGGAACTTCTGCACGGATGACTTTGCCCGCAGGGCTCTCATCCATACCCTGCACGAGGCCGCGACGACGGTTCAGGTCGCCAACAACGTCACCCATGTAGTCTTCAGGGGTAACAACCTCTACCTTCATGATCGGCTCAAGAAGGGCAGGATTTGCTTCGAGGGCGCCTTTCTTCATCGCCATGGAACCAGCGATCTTGAACGCCATTTCGTTGGAGTCGACGTCGTGGTAGGAACCATCGTACAGCGTCGCTTTGATACCCAGCAGCGGATAGCCGGCCAGACAGCCGTTCTGCATCTGCTCCTCGATACCCTGCTGAACCGCAGGGATGTATTCCTTGGGAACCACACCACCAACGATCTCGTTCACAAAGATAAAGTTTTCGCCATCTTCATCATCCAGAGGCAGCGGCTCCAACTTCACTTTTACGTGACCGTACTGACCGCGACCACCAGACTGACGAACGAATTTACCTTCAACGTCAACCGGCTTACGGATGCACTCACGATAAGCGACCTGAGGCTTACCGATGTTGGCCTCAACCTTGAACTCGCGACGCATACGGTCAACGATGATGTCCAGGTGAAGCTCACCCATACCAGAGATGATGGTCTGACCGGACTCTTCGTCGGTGCGAACACGGAACGAAGGATCTTCCTGAGCCAGTTTGCCCAGCGCCACACCCATCTTCTCCTGGTCAGCTTTGGACTTCGGCTCAACAGCTACGGAGATAACCGGCTCAGGGAACTCCATGCGCTCCAGAACAATCTTGTTGTTCTCGTCACACAGGGTGTCACCAGTGGTCACGTTCTTCAGGCCAATGGCAGCGGCGATGTCGCCCGCCAGAACTTCCTTGATCTCTTCACGGTCGTTGGCGTGCATCTGAACCATACGGCCCACACGCTCCTTCTTGCCTTTAACCGAGTTGAACACGGCATTACCGGATTCCAGCTTACCGGAGTAAACACGGAAGAAGGTCAGCGTGCCCACGAACGGGTCGGTGGCGATCTTGAACGCCAGAGCAGCGAACGGCGCATCGTCGTCAACCGGACGAGTCTCTTCTGTACCTTCGTCGTCAACCTCACCGCGGATGGCTTTAACCTCATCCGGAGCCGGCAGGAATTCGATAACGGCATCAAGCACCGCCTGCACACCCTTGTTCTTGAACGCGGAACCACAGGTCGCCAGAACGATTTCGTTGGCGATGGTACGATCGCGCAGACCTTTCTTGATCTCTTCGTAGGTCAACTCTTCGCCTTCCAGGTACTTGTCCATGTACTCTTCGTTGGCTTCGGCAGCAGCTTCAATCATCTGCTCGCGAGCCTTCTCGGCTTCCGCCTTCATGGATTCCGGAATATCGCGAAGCTCGTAGGTCATGCCCTGGTCAGCTTCGTTCCAATAAATGGCCTTCATGCGCAGCAGGTCAACGATGCCTTCGAAATCGTCTTCCGCGCCGATCGGCAGCTGGATGGGCACAGTGGTCGCGCCCAGACGGTTACGGATCTGCTCAACAACGCGCATAAAGTTAGCGCCGGCACGGTCCATCTTGTTGACGAACACCATGCGCGGAACTTCATACTTGTTGGCCTGGCGCCATACAGTCTCGGACTGCGGCTCAACACCGGAAGAACCACAGAATACAACGACCGCACCGTCGAGAACCCGCAGAGAACGCTCTACTTCGATAGTGAAGTCAACGTGCCCCGGTGTGTCGATGATGTTGATGCGGTGCTCGGGGTATTGCTTGTCCATACCCTGCCAGAAGGTTGTAACAGCGGCAGACGTGATGGTGATACCACGCTCCTGCTCCTGCTCCATCCAGTCTGTAGTGGAAGCGCCGTCATGGGTTTCACCCATTTTGTGACTACGACCGGTGTAGTAAAGAATACGCTCGGTTGTAGTGGTCTTGCCCGCATCCACGTGCGCACAGATACCAATGTTTCTGTAACGTTTGATAGGAGTCTTGCGTGCCACGATATAAACCTCGGCTTGTTAGAAACGGAAGTGAGAGAATGCTTTGTTGGCTTCTGCCATACGATGCACGTCTTCGCGCTTCTTCACCGCAGCACCTTTGCTGTCTGCCGCGTCAAGAATTTCGCCGGCCAGACGTTGCGCCATGGACTTCTCACCACGCTTCCGTGAGTATTCGACGAGCCAGCGCATAGCCAGCGCGTTCTGACGGGAAGGCCGTACTTCTACAGGCACCTGGTAAGTAGCACCACCCACGCGACGGGATTTTACTTCCACCATCGGCTGGATGTTCTCCAGGGCCTTCTCGAACATTTCGATCGGCTCTTCCTTGGATTTCTCGGCAACAATATCGAGCGCGCCATAAACAATGCGCTCTGCAACAGACTTCTTACCGCTTTCCATCACGTGGTTGATGAACTTGGCAAGACGTGCACTGCCGAATTTCGGATCGGGAATGATTTCCCGCTTAGCTGCAACTCTTCTTCTAGGCATCGATAAGCCCTTATATATCTAAAAGGTCTTCAGGAACCCCTGAGATAGCCATCTGCTACTCAGCCTTACTCTTACCGTTCTGACAAGCAACGATAAAAGACACCCGCTCGGGACATCAGGACTTGGGTCGTTTTGCACCGTACTTGGAGCGGCCCTGCTTACGGTTCTGTACACCCTGGGTGTCCAAAGTACCGCGAACAGTGTGATAGCGCACACCCGGAAGGTCTTTTACTCGACCGCCACGGATCAGCACAACACTGTGCTCCTGAAGGTTGTGACCTTCACCACCAATGTATGAGGAAACCTCGTAGCCGTTAGTCAGACGAACACGGCACACTTTACGCAGTGCTGAGTTCGGCTTCTTCGGCGTAGTGGTGTATACACGAGTGCACACACCACGGCGCTGAGGGCAAGCCTGGAGCGCGGGAACGTCGCTCTTGGCTACCTTGCGCTTACGAGGCTTACGCACCAACTGATTAATCGTTGCCATGTAAGCAAACTCCAAAAAAACCATACCAATGAAACTTACCCCCAATGCAGGGGGTAAAATTTAAGGGACGCAAGTTTAAGCTTGCGCCCCGAGTCAGTCAAGATGACTGATCTCTTTTTAACCACCCTGAAGGTAGGTATCTACCCCGAGGGTGGCGCGCACGAACTCAGCTTTCGCGGTTAAGTTCGGCGCTCAGAGCTTCTTCAACATCGGCCGCTGTCACGCCCTGCTCTTCCAGGTCACGCTTGCGACGGCGCTCGTTGTGATAGGCAAGACCTGTACCCGCCGGTATCAGACGCCCTACCACCACGTTTTCCTTCAGACCGCGCAGGTAGTCCCGCTTGCCAGTCACCGCACCCTCGGTCAGAACCCGGGTGGTTTCCTGGAACGAGGCCGCAGAGATGAAGGACTCGGTCGCCAGCGATGCCTTGGTGATACCAAGCAGCAGACGCTCGAAGCGTGCAGGCTCTTTGTCTGCCGCATTCGCCTTCTCGTTCTCTTCCATCACCTGGGTAATTTCTACCTGGTCGCCCGACAGCAGCGTGGTATCACCCGGATCGGTGATTTCGACCTTGCGCAGCATCTGGCGAACGATAACCTCGATATGTTTATCGTTGATGACAACGCCCTGCAGACGGTACACGTCCTGGATTTCGTTGGTGATGTACTTGGCCAGCTCGACCACACCCAGCAGACGCAGGATGTCGTGCGGGTTGGACGGACCATCCGAGATCACCTCACCCTTTTCAACGGTTTCACCTTCGAACACGTTGAGCTGGCGATGCTTCGGAATCAGAACCTCATAGGCATCGTCATCCTTCGGCGTGATCACCAGGCGCTTCTTGCCTTTGGTCTCTTTACCGAAGGAAACCACCCCGCTGATCTCCGCGAGGATCGCGGACTCTTTCGGACGACGGGCCTCGAACAGGTCGGCAACCCGAGGCAGACCACCGGTGATGTCCCGGGTCTTCGAGCTTTCCTGCGGAATACGGGCGACCACATCACCCAGCTCGATCTTGGCACCATTCGCCATGGTTACCAGAGCGTTGGCCGGCAGGAAGAAGATCGCGGTACCGCCCCCGGGCAGCTCCACTTCCTCTCCCGAGTCGTCGACCAACTGAATGGCCGGACGAATGTCCTTACCCGCAGCCGGACGCTCTTTCGGGTCAATCACTTCCATCGTGGACAGACCGGTCAGCTCGTCAGCCTGGGTACGGACAGTAATGCCCTCTTCCATGTTGACGAACTTGGCGGTACCCTTCGCTTCCGCGATGATCGGGTGCGTGTGCGGATCCCACTTGGCAACCACAACACCAGCTTCTACCTGATCACCGTTCTTCACAGACAGCACGGCACCGTACGGCAGTTTGTACCACTCGCGCTCACGCCCCTGCTCATCGGCAATGGCCAGCGCGGAGGAACGGGATACCACCACCAGCGAACCGTCGGTTTTCTCGATCGACTTCAGGTTGTGCAGGCGTACCGTACCACCATGCTTCACCTGGATATTGTCTACCGCAGACGCCCGGCTCGCGGCACCACCAATGTGGAAGGTACGCATGGTCAGCTGGGTACCAGGCTCACCGATGGACTGGGCAGCGATAACACCTACCGCTTCGCCCACGTTCACCTGGTGGCCACGGGCCAGATCACGGCCGTAACACTTGGAACAGATGCCGTGACGGGTCTCACAGGTAATCGCAGAGCGTACCCAGATTTCGTCTACACCCGCGCGCTCAACCATTTCGACGGTCTTTTCGTCGAGCAGTGTGCCCGCAGGAACAACGGCGTTGTCCTTGTCAGTCGGCGTGAACACATCGCGAGCCGTCACACGACCCAGAACCCGGTCGCCCAGCGGCACAACCACGTCGCCGCCTTCGATGTGCGGCGTCATCAGCAGACCTTCATCGGTACCACAGTCTTCCTCGGTCACCACCAGATCCTGAGACACGTCAACCAGACGGCGGGTCAGGTAACCGGAGTTCGCGGTCTTCAGTGCAGTATCCGCCAGACCTTTACGAGCACCGTGAGTCGAGATGAAGTACTGGAGTACGTTCAGACCTTCACGGAAGTTAGCCGTAATCGGCGTTTCGATGATGGAACCATCCGGCTTGGCCATCAGACCACGCATACCGGACAGCTGACGGATCTGGGCGGCGGAACCCCGCGCACCGGAATCGGCCATCATGTAGACGGAGTTGAAGGACTCCTGCATCAGGTCTTCACCGTCTTCGCCCTTCACTGGCTGGCCATCAGGGCCAATAACCTGCTCTTTGGACAGACGCTCCATCATTGCCTTGGACACTTTGTCGTTGGCACGGGACCAGATGTCGATCACCTTGTTGTACTTCTCACCCTGGGTCAGAAGACCGGATGCGTACTGGTTTTCGATGTCCTTTACTTCGTCGGAGGCTGCATCCACCAGCTCGTACTTCTCCGGCGGAATCTCGAAATCGTTAAAGCCGATCGAGATACCGGAACGGGTTGCGTAGTGGTAACCCATGTACATCAACTGGTCAGCGAAGATGACCGTGTCTTTCAGACCAGCATCCCGGTAACAGGTGTTGATCAGGTTGGAAATCGCCTTCTTCACCATCGGCTTGTTGACGATCTCGAACGGCAGGCCGTCCGGCACGATATCGTAAAGCAGAGCGCGACCAACGGTGGTATCGACAATGCGGAAGCTCTCGGTACGGTTACCGTCTTCGTCAACCGCAACTTCCTTGACCCGAACCTTAACCTTCGCCTGCAGGTCAACCTGACCGGCACCGTAAGCGCGATGGGCTTCCTTGACGTCAGCAAAGACCATACCTTCACCCAGAGCGGCGTGACGCTCACGGGTCATGTAGTACAGCCCCAGTACCACGTCCTGAGACGGTACGATAATGGGCTCGCCGTTGGCGGGCGACAACACGTTGTTGGTAGACATCATCAACGCGCGGGCTTCGAGCTGGGCTTCCAGAGTCAGCGGTACGTGTACCGCCATCTGGTCACCATCGAAGTCAGCGTTGTAGGCCGCACACACCAGCGGGTGCAGCTGAATGGCCTTACCTTCGATCAGAACCGGCTCGAACGCCTGGATACCCAGACGGTGCAGGGTCGGCGCACGGTTCAGCAGGATCGGATGCTCACGGATGACCTCATCCAGGATATCCCAGACCACGCCTTCCTCACGCTCGACCATCTTCTTGGCGGCCTTGATCGTGGTCGCCAGTCCGCGGTGCTCAAGCTTTGAGAAAATGAACGGTTTGAACAGCTCCAGAGCCATTTTCTTCGGCAGACCGCACTGATGCAGGCGCAGGTACGGACCTACCACGATCACCGAACGGCCGGAGTAGTCAACACGCTTACCCAGCAGGTTCTGACGGAAACGACCCTGCTTACCCTTGATCATGTCAGCCAGGGACTTCAGCGGGCGCTTGTTGGTGCCGGTGATGGCACGGCCACGACGGCCATTGTCCAGCAGGGCATCCACAGCTTCCTGCAACATCCGCTTCTCGTTACGCACGATGATGTCCGGAGCATTCAGCTCCAAAAGGCGCTTGAGACGGTTGTTCCGGTTGATCACCCGACGGTACAGGTCGTTCAGGTCGGAAGTGGCAAAACGGCCACCATCCAGCGGAACCAGGGGGCGCAGGTCCGGCGGAAGAACCGGCAGCACGGTCATGACCATGTCGCCTGGCTTGTTACCGGAATACAGGAACGCTTCCAGAATTTTCAGGCGCTTGCTGAATTTCTTGATCTTGGTTTCGGAGTTGGTCTGCGGAATTTCTTCGCGCAGCGCGTCAACTTCTGCCTGCAGATCGATGTCTTCCAGCAATTGCTTGACGGCTTCCGCACCCATGCGGGCGTCGAACTCGTCACCAAACTCTTCCAGGGCTTCGTAATACTGCTCATCGTTCAGCAGCTGGCCCTTCTCCAGAGTGGTCATGCCCGGATCGATAACAATAAAGCTCTCGAAGTACAGAACCCGCTCGATGTCACGCAGGGTCATGTCCAGCATCAGACCGATGCGGGACGGCAGCGACTTCAGGAACCAGATATGGGCGACCGGGCTGGCCAGCTCAATATGGCCCATGCGCTCACGACGAACGCTCGCCAGGGCAACCTCGACACCACACTTTTCACAAATGACACCGCGGTGCTTGAGGCGCTTGTATTTTCCGCACAGACACTCGTAGTCCTTGATCGGGCCGAAGATCTTGGCACAGAAAAGACCGTCACGCTCCGGCTTGAAGGTACGGTAGTTAATGGTCTCAGGCTTTTTTACTTCGCCAAAAGACCAGGAACGAATCATGTCAGGCGACGCCAGGCCAATGCGGATGGCGTCGAATTCCTTGCTCTGATTCTGGCTCTTGAGAAGATTCAGCAAATCTTTCATCAGTTAAAGCTCCGGATGGCGTTAATCTCGGGCGGGCACACGGAGTGCCCGCTCACGCTGCCAAAAACAATTCGGCTCACTCGGATTCCAGCTCGATGTCGATACCCAACGAGCGGATTTCCTTGACAAGAACGTTGAAGGATTCAGGCATGCCCGGCTCCATACGATGATCGCCATCGACAATGTTCTTGTACATCTTGGTCCGACCGTTTACGTCGTCAGACTTGACGGTGAGCATTTCCTGCAGGGTATAGGCGGCACCGTATGCCTCCAGAGCCCAGACTTCCATCTCACCGAAGCGCTGACCACCGAACTGAGCCTTACCACCCAGCGGCTGCTGGGTAACCAGGCTGTAAGAGCCGGTAGAACGAGCGTGCATCTTGTCGTCGATCAGGTGGTTCAGCTTGAGAATGTACATATAGCCAACAGTTACCGGACGATCAAACGCATCGCCGGTACGGCCGTCATAGAGCTTGGTCTGACCAGTAGTATCCAGGCCAGCCAACTCAAGCATTCTCTTCACCTCGGCTTCCTTGGCACCATCGAAGACCGGTGTTGCCATGGGAACGCCACCACGCAGGTTGTTGCACAGCTCGAAAATCTCTTTGTCAGTCAGACTGTCAAGGTCAACCTTGAACACTTCGTCCGAATGATTGTAGATCTCGTCCAGCAACTTGCGAAGCTCAGCCACCTTGCGCTGCTCATCAAGCATGCGGCTGATCCGCTCACCCAGGCCTTTAGCCGCAGCACCCAGATGAGTTTCAAGCACCTGACCAACGTTCATCCGCGACGGTACACCGAGCGGGTTCAGAACGATATCGACGGTATTGCCAAACTCGTCGTAGGGCATGTCTTCAATCGGCATAACCGCAGAGATAACACCCTTGTTACCATGACGGCCAGCCATCTTGTCGCCCGGCTGAATACGACGTTTGATTGCCAGGTAAACCTTAACAATCTTGAGTACGCCAGGAGCCAGATCGTCGCCCTGCTGAAGCTTGCCCTTCTTGTCGTCAAAGCGAGCTTCGTGCTCTTTCTTGCGATCCTCGAGGCCCTGCTCGGATTTCTCCAGCAACTCGTTCAAAGCTTCGTCTTTCATGCGCAGCTTGAACCAGTCGGCTCGCGGCAGTTCCGCCAGGTAGGCTTCTTCCAGCTTCGCACCCTTTTTCAGGCCAGGACCACTGATCACTTCCTGACCTTTCATAGCGGCCATCAGACGCTCGAACGTCGCACCTTCAACAATGCGGTACTCGTCTTTCAGGTCCTTACGGTACTTGTCCAGCTGCTCTTTCTCGATCGAAAGCGCTCGGGCATCTTTCTCGATACCGTCACGGGTGAAGACCTGAACGTCAATGACCGTACCACGGGTACCGGTCGGCACACGCTGAGATGTGTCCTTAACGTCAGACGCTTTTTCACCAAAGATGGCACGCAGAAGCTTCTCTTCCGGGGTCAGCTGGGTTTCGCCTTTCGGCGTTACCTTACCAACCAGAATGTCGCCGGGGCCCACTTCAGCGCCGATGTAGACAATGCCAGACTCATCCAGCTTGGACAGTGCGCTTTCACCCACGTTCGGAATATCTGCGGTGATTTCTTCGCTGCCCAGCTTGGTATCACGAGCCACACAGGTCAGTTCCTGAATGTGGATGGTGGTCAGACGGTCTTCCTGAACCACTTTCTCGGAGATGAGAATGGAGTCCTCAAAGTTGTAACCGTTCCAGGGCATGAACGCGATGCGCATGTTCTGACCCAGAGCCAGCTCACCCAGATCCACAGAAGGACCATCCGCCAACACATCGCCACGGGCAATCACGTCACCCTGACGCACGATAGAACGCTGGTTGATACAGGTGTTCTGGTTGGAGCGGGTGTACTTGGTGAGGTTATAGATATCCACACCTGCATCACCGGCTTCGGTTTCTTCGTTGTTGACGCGAACCACGATACGTGCCGCATCCACGCTTTCGATCACGCCACCGCGACGCGCAGTAACACACACGCCAGAGTCCTGAGCCACCGTGCGCTCAACACCGGTACCCACCAAAGGCACCTGCGACTTCAGGGTCGGCACCGCCTGACGCTGCATGTTCGCACCCATCAGGGCCCGGTTGGCATCGTCGTGCTCCAGGAACGGGATCAGAGACGCCGCGACCGATACAACCTGGCGCGGAGATACGTCCATGAAGTTAACCGCTTCCGGAGGCGCTACGGTAAATTCGTTCTGGTGACGCACCGTAACCAGCTCATCAGTCAGACGCTTGCCTTCATCGGTAGCGGCGCTGGCCTGGGCGATCACGTAGTTGCTCTCTTCAATCGCTGAGAGGTAAACCACCTCGTCGGTCACCACACCATCGACCACCTTCCGGTACGGACTCTCAAGGAAGCCGTAGGAGTTGGACCGGGCGTAGGTTGCCAGCGAGTTGATCAGACCGATGTTCGGGCCTTCCGGAGTTTCGATCGGGCACACGCGGCCGTAGTGGGTCGGATGTACGTCACGGACTTCGAAGCCAGCGCGTTCACGGGTCAGACCACCTGGGCCCAACGCGGAAATACGACGCTTGTGGGTAACCTCGGACAACGGGTTGTTCTGATCCATGAACTGGGACAGCTGACTGGAGCCAAAGAACTCTTTCACAGCGGCCGCAACCGGCTTGGCGTTGATCAGGTCCTGCGGCATCAGGCCTTCGCTTTCGGCGAGACTCAGACGCTCACGAACCGCACGCTCAACACGCACCAGACCAACACGGAACTGGTTTTCGGCCATTTCACCCACGCAACGCACACGACGGTTGCCCAGGTTATCAATGTCATCCACCTGGCCCTGGCCGTTACGAATGGCAATCAGAGTCTTCAGTACGTCGATGATATCGTCGTGCGTCAGCGTGCCTTCGCCGGTGCTTTCTTCCCGGCCCAGGCGACGATTCAACTTCATCCGGCCAACGGCGGACAGATCGTAACGCTCTTCGGAGAAGAACAGGTTGTTAAACAGATTCTCCGCAGATTCCTTGGTAGGCGGCTCGCCCGGGCGCATCATGCGGTAGATTTCCACCAACGCTTCGAGCGGGGTGCGGGTCGGGTCGATACGCAGGGTATCCGACATGAACGGACCGCAATCCAGGTCGTTGGTGTACAGGGTTTCAATGTCTTTAACACCGGCATCAAGGATCTTGGTAACCACTTCCTCGGTGAGTTCGGTGTTGCATTCTACCAGCACTTCGCCGGTAGACTGATCGATCATGTCCTTGGCCAGGACACGACCGTAGAGATACTCGGTCGGTACTTCCAGCTCGGTGATACCGGCTTTTTCCAGCTGCTTGATGTGACGGGCAGTTATCCGGCGGCCTTCTTCAACAATCACGTTGCCGTCATTGTCTTTGATGTCGAAGGTTGCGATATCGCCCCGCAGACGGCTTGGTACCAGCTCCAGCTTGCACACTTCCGCGCCCAGGCTGAACTTACTGGTTTCAAAGAACATCTCGAGCATTTGCTCGGAGGTATAGCCCAGACCACGCAACAGAATGGAGGCGGGCAGCTTACGACGGCGGTCGATACGAACGAACACGGCGTCCTTCGGATCGAACTCGAAGTCCAGCCAGGACCCACGGTAAGGAATCACCCGGGCTGAGTACAACAGCTTGCCGGAGGAATGGGTCTTACCCTTGTCGTGATCGAAGAACACACCAGGTGAACGGTGGAGCTGGGAAACAATAACGCGCTCGGTACCGTTAACAACAAAGGTACCGTTCTCGGTCATCAGGGGCATTTCGCCCATGTAGACTTCTTGCTCTTTGATGTCCTTGATCGCCTTGTTGGACGATTCCTTATCATAAATGATCAGGCGGACCTTCACCCGTAGCGGCGCGGCGTAAGTTACGCCCCTGAGCTGACATTCCTTGACGTCAAAGACTGGCTCGCCGATTCGGTAGCTCACATACTCGAGCGCGGCGTTGCCAGAATAACTGACGATCGGGAATACGGATTTGAATGCTGCATGAAGACCAGTTTCCCGGCGGTCTTCAGGCGCAGTTTCCATTTGGAGGTAGTCCCGGAACGAATCCAGCTGAATAGACAGCAAATAGGGGACTTCCATCACGGAAGGCAATTTACTAAAGTCTTTGCGAATCCGCTTTTTCTCAGTGTAGGAGTAAGTCATCTGCATTCCCCAGCTTTAGACCTGATACCTGGTATCAAGAAGCAATCAAATGTTCTGCTTCGGGGCCGAGTTGCTCGGCTTATCGCGCCGTCTTGAACAAGACTCTGGCTGTAGGTTATAGATCTGACATCAACCTGCAATTGCACACCAGACTCTATAGCATATACAACAGAAAAAGGCCGGTGGCACGAAGCCACCAGCCCGTCCATGCTTAACGCACGGTGTCGATCAACAGCCGACTCTTACTTGAGCTCAACAGAAGCGCCTGCTTCCTCAAGCTTCTTCTTGGCTTCTTCAGCCTCGTCCTTGCTTGCGCCTTCCTTAACAGTAGAAGGTGCGCCGTCAACCATTTCCTTGGCTTCTTTCAGACCCAGGCCAGTCAGTTCACGAACGGCCTTGATAACGTTTACTTTCTTCTCGCCAGCGCCGGTCAGAACTACGTCGAACTCGGTCTTCTCTTCGGCGGCTTCGCCAGCAGCGGCAGCAGCCGGAGCGGCAGCAACAGCGGCAGCAGCAGAAACGTTAAACTTCTCTTCCATTGCTTCTACGAGCTCAACAACTTCCATTACGCTCATTTCAGCAATTGCATTCAAAATATCGTCTTTAGACAGAGCCATGACTTTCTCCCAAAAATGTAAAAAATGGTGTTCAACAGAATCAAGCAGCGTCTTGCTTCTGGTCCCGGACTGCAGCTACAACACGTGTGATCCTGCCCGGAATATCGTTCAGGGTACGTGCAAGCTTGGTAACTGGTGCCTGTGTAACAATGGCCAGCTTGGTCAACGCTTCGTGCAGCGTCGGCAGCGTAGCCAGGCGATCAATCTGTTCTGCACCCATCAGCTCACCGCCGACAGCCAGACCCTTGATTTCGAACGCCTCTTTCTCTTTGGCAAAATCCTTCAGCAGGCGCGCAGCGGCACCCGGATCTTCCATTGAGAAAGCCAGAATGGTCGGACCAACCAGCGCCGGATCAATGCACTCGAACTCGGTACCACGAATCGCGATCTTTGCCAGGTTGTTACGAACAACCTTCAGACGCACGTTTTCGGCACGAGCCTTGGCACGCAGCGCCGTCATGTCACCGGAGGTGACACCACGGTAGTCAGCCAAAACCACAGACAGAGCAGTACCAGCAGTCTCGTTGACTTCAGCGACGATCGCTTTCTTGTCTTCGAGTCTAATTGCCACTGGTTTTCTCCTCGATTTCGCCGGCTTATGCCAGCAAACCCATCTATGTCCCTCGCGGGACGCCTAACGGTGTTTGGGTTCAGAGAGAACGTCGTCACACCGTCTGCGCAGGCGTTGCTTTAACCCTTGAGGCGCCCTTCAAGAGGGCGCTGCGGGGGCCTGCGGTCTTTGACAGCCTTGGCTTCCGCCCAGACTACAAAGTAACTACCGCTCAGAGCCTCAGATGCTCAGAGTACCCTGATCGATAGTCAGGCCAGGACCCATCGTGGAAGAGATGGTGATCTTCTTCAGATACACACCCTTCGACGATGCAGGCTTGGCCTTTTTCAGATCTGCCACCAGAGCTTCAAGGTTTTCCTTGATGTTCTGCGCAGAGAATTCAACGTTACCCAGCGGAGCGTGGATAATGCCGTTTTTATCAGTACGGTAGCGAACCTGGCCGGCTTTGGCGTTCTTGACCGCAGTCTCAACGTCTGCAGTTACAGTACCAACCTTCGGGTTCGGCATCAGGCCGCGCGGACCAAGGATCTGGCCCAGCTGACCAACCACACGCATGGCATCCGGAGTGGCAATAACCACGTCGAAGTCCATATTGCCTTTTTTCACTTCGTCAGCCAGATCATCCATACCTACCACGTCTGCCCCGGCAGCAGTGGCTTTCTCGGCATTGGCACCCTGAGTGAACACAGCTACACGAACAGTCTTGCCAGTACCGTGCGGCAGAACAGTGCTGCTACGTACGACCTGGTCAGATTTACGCGCATCAACACCAAGGTTAACGGCCACGTCTACAGACTCTTTGAACTTGACGTTCTGGCCCAGCTCGGCCAACAGTGCTACCGCCTCATCAACGGTGTAGGCACGGGTAGAGTCTACTTTTTCACGAATCAGCTTCTGACGCTTGCTCAGCTTTGCCATCTTACAGACCCTCCACGTTCAGGCCCATGCTGCGGGCAGTTCCGGCAATGGTACGAACCGCTGCTTCCATGTCGGCAGCAGTCAGATCCGGCTCTTTGGTCTTGGCAATTTCTTCCAGCTGAGCACGGGTTACCGTACCCACTTTGTCCGTGTTCGGACGACCGGAACCGCTCTTGATGCCAGCCGCTTTTTTCAGCAGCACCGGCGCCGGCGGGGTCTTGGTAATAAAGGTAAAGCTGCGATCACTGTATACAGTGATGACAGTCGGAATCGGCAAGCCCGGCTCCATGCCTTGAGTCTTGGCATTGAAGGCCTTACAGAATTCCATGATGTTTACGCCGCGCTGACCCAGGGCCGGACCAACGGGGGGACTCGGGTTGGCCTGACCGGCAGCAACCTGAAGCTTGATATAGGCTTCAATTTTCTTTGCCATGATAGTTCTCCTGTGGGTTCTGACGCCTTTCGGCTCCCCGTTTATATAACTGCCTTCAGCAGACACAAAAAGCCCGCGTCGCCGTGGCGCGCGAGCTCTCAGGTTTTCAGGCTACGCTCAGTCTTTCTCGACCTGACCAAACTCCAGCTCTACCGGAGTTGAACGGCCAAAGATCAGGACCGCAACCTTAACTCGACTCTTCTCGTAGTCGACTTCCTCAACAACGCCATTGAAGTCTGCAAACGGACCTTCAACAACGCGCACAATCTCACCCGGCTCGAACAAGGTCTTCGGCTTGGGCTTGTCAGCACCGCTTTCTACACGACGCAGGATTGCCTCAGCCTCGCGCTCGGTAATGGGTGCCGGCTTGTCCTTGGTACCACCAATGAAGCCGAGTACCCGAGGAGTATTCTTGACAAGATGCCATGAGGCATCATCCATTTCCATCTGGACCAATACGTACCCGGGATAGAACTTGCGCTCGCTCTTGCGCTTCTTGCCATCGCGCATTTCGACGACTTCCTCGGTCGGAACCAGGATCTCGCCAAACTTGTCTTCCATGCCTTCGAGCGCCACACGCTCCTTCAGAGTGCGCATTACGTGCTTTTCAAAGCCAGAATACGCATGAACGACGTACCAGCGTTTAGCCATTGCCCACTCCCGTTAGCCGATGAAGCCGGCGACCAGCCAGCTGATCAGCGAATCCATACCCCACAAGATCAGAGCCACAACCAGAACAAACACCACAACAATAATCGTGGTCTGAACCAGCTCAGGCCTGGTGGGCCAAACGACTTTCCGGATCTCTACGCGTGCTTCCTTCAACAGGGTGGCAAAACGACGGCCACGCTCGGTCTGCAGCGCAACAAATGCAGCAACAAGACCCAGCCCAACAAGAGCCAGAACCCGATACAGCACAGACTCGGCACTAAAATACTGATTACCAACCACACCAACGGCAATCAGAACAAAAACAACCAGCCATTTCAGAGCATCGAAACGGCTGGTCGACTGAACGGCTTTTGACTCCATAGGAATCAGCTTATGTATCCGGATGTTGAAAAATGGCAGGCCAGGAGGGAATCGAACCCCCAACCTGCGGTTTTGGAGACCGCTGCTCTGCCAATTGAGCTACTGGCCTGCACCGAAACAACTCAGCGCAACAACAAACGAGTAACCCGAAGGTTACTCGATGATCTTGGCGACCACGCCGGCACCAACGGTACGACCACCTTCGCGAATCGCGAAGCGCAGGCCATCTTCCATGGCGATCGGAGCGATCAGGGTGACGGTCATTTTCACGTTGTCACCCGGCATTACCATTTC
>NZ_JACDWW010000082.1:0-492 GCF_016464145.1 Marinobacter sp. bablab_jr008 | reverse complement strand
GGCTACTCCAACGGTCAGCAGATCAAAGAGCTTCAGTCTTCTGGGTACGATGTGGCAGTGCCATCGAACCGGGCGGTCAACAATCAGGGAAACGGCGAGTACTTCCAGAAACGTGACTTCACCTATTTGCCCGAACAGGACGCTTACCTCTGCCCTGCTGGAGAGCGGCTGCCTCACAAGACGGTGAGCAACAAGGATCGTCTGCATCTGTACGCACGCTCAGGCTGCAATCAATGCCCGCTCCAGAGCCAATGCACCAAGGCGGATAGACGCTGGGTCACACGCCACTTCAATGAAGAGGCTCTGGAGAAAGCAACGAACGCCGCCACACCTGAGCGGATGATCCGTCGGATGGCTACCGTTGAGCCGACCTTCGCTACACTCAAGAGAATGCTGAATAAAGGGAGATTTACCTGCTGGGGTCTGAGTTCTGCCAGTAGTGAATACAGTCTGGGGGTGCTGAGTTACAACCTGATGCGGGCGATCAACGTG
>NZ_JACDWW010000081.1:0-11201 GCF_016464145.1 Marinobacter sp. bablab_jr008 | reverse complement strand
GACGACGATGCCAAAGTCAGTGATCTGCATGTGTGGGCGATAGGCCCAAACATTCATGCGGCTATTGTCTCAGTCGTCTCGCATCAGCCCGAGTCGCCTACAGTCTATAAAAAGCGCATTCAGGCACACTGCCAGTCCCTGGTCAATCATGCCAATCACGCTTTCAAGATGGCCGTTTGCCCGCTTCAGACGTTTGATAATGTTCGGGTGAGATTGATGCGTGTGATCATTTACCATGTTTAATTCCTATCCCCCACGGGGGGATGGTATCCTCCGTTCTCGTTGAAATCCAACCACAGACTCGACGCAGTAGATTGATGATTTCGGCCATTCACCCGAGAAAACTGCTTCCAACGCTCGTCATACTCCTTGCATTGGCGGGCCTGTCACTGTCGGTGATTGGCGAGTCATTCTCTCACGGTGTGGCCAACTTGGCAGGCGATTGGGAATCGAAGTCTGACGGCTACCCAGGCAGTCATGGTGCGCATGGACACACCCACGATTTTGACGAAGATCCAGAGACATCATCAGTGCATCATGATGCTGGCAATCATACCCACGAGACCGTGGACCACCTCAGGGTTCCGTTTGTTTCCCAAAGCCTGACCGTTCTCCGGCAGCCCGTACCCTTTGCCGGAGGTTCCCCCCGCAGTTTGCGCTATCGGCTCGAACGCCCCCCGAAAGGCTCCCTTCCTATTTGATTCCTGCCGCTTGAGCGGCCTCAGAAAACAAATTCGATTGGAGTCTTTATGTTGTCAAGCTTGCTTGGCGGTTGCCGTAGAATGTCCTTATCGGGCAGCGGCAGTCGTCTGTTTTGGATATTTCTGACCCTGGGCTTGCTGGGAATGAGTACGGATGTGCTCGCGCACGCAGTCGCTCAGGGCGACAAGGGGTACATCCAGGAAATTACCGGTGTAAACCTCATTGCATTCACCTATCTGGGGGCAAAGCACATGGTCACCGGCTATGACCACCTGCTGTTCCTGCTAGGTGTCATTTTCTTCCTCTACCAGATGAAGCACATCGCGATCTACGTGAGCCTGTTTGCCCTCGGGCATTCCACGACGATGTTGCTCGGGGTGTACTTCAACGTGGGCATCAATAGCTACATCATTGATGCGATTATTGGTCTGTCCATCGTGTACAAGGCACTGGACAACATCGGTGCCTATCAGCGCTGGTTTGGCTTCCAGCCCAACACCAAGGCCGCCACGTTGATTTTCGGGTTCTTCCATGGCTTTGGTCTGTCCACCAAGATCATCGAATACGACATCTCACAGGACGGCCTGATTCCGAACCTCCTCGCCTTCAATGTGGGCGTGGAAATCGGACAGTTGATCGCCCTGGCCATGATCCTGATCGTCATCAGCTTCTGGCGAAAAACCGACGGCTTTTTCCGCCATGCCTACACCGCCAACGTCGCCATGATGAGTGCAGGTTTTCTGCTCTTTGGCTATCAGCTCACCGGTTACTTTGTCGCCTGATTCTGGAGATTTTTTATGTACAACACAGATATACCCAACCGTGAAGAACTGCCCAGCACTGCCAAGCTGGTTCGATCAACCATCATTGCGGCAATTGTGGCGCTGGTTCTGCTGGTAACCGTGGTCATGCCCGCCGAGTATGCCCTGGACCCTACAGGCGCAGGTCGCCTTTTGGGCCTGACTGAAATGGGTGAGATCAAGGAGCAGCTCGCCGAAGAGGCTGCTGCTGACGAAGCTGCTCAGATGGTTGCTGTTCAATCCTCAACTGAGCGAGAGGCCCCGGAAGTCAAAGAACCTGTCGTGGCTGAGGCCGTTAAGGAGCCAGCTCCCTCGCCTGAAGCAGAAGTTGCACCTGCCGAGCAAGAACCTGCGCCTGCACCAGAAGTTGTGGAACCGCAGTGGCAGGATGAAGTACGCGTGGTTCTCACACCGGGAGAAGGCACAGAGTTCAAACTTACTATGGAGGAAGGCGCTATAGCCCGATTCTCCTGGGTATCAGAGGGTGGCCCGATCAACTTCGATACCCATGGTGATGGAAGTGGTCAGTCAATTTCCTACGAAAAAGGCCGGGGCGTGCCTGAAGACGAGGGCGAGTTGAAAGCAGCCTTTACCGGCAATCACGGCTGGTTCTTCAGAAACCGGAACGACAACGACATCACTCTGGTACTGCGTACCGGAGGAGACTACGGGCAGTTTAAAAAGATGTTGTGACGTTCACCAACGAATAAGCGCCGAGGGGTCTCCGGGCCTATGTCTTCATAGGTCCGGACCGTGCTTAAGTAACTTAATGTTCTACAGTTCGCTAAACCAAAAATCTGGAATTCTTCATTAATGCGATCAAATATTGGCTCATTGAAAAGGTAATAATCACACCTGAAAAACCGGAGCGAATCCACCTCCGGGGGTACGAAAATTGGTTGTCTGGCCTTGGTATATCCTCGCCGCAACCAGCATACTTTTGCCGGCGTAGGTATACAGCCGAATGTCGACTTTTCGGGTGACTACTGCATCGTCAATTCTCAGGGTTCGTTCTCCAGCGGGGACAAGGTCCTGGGCGATGTAGCCACCATTCAGGATGTTCTCGAAAACGCGCCGGGTTAGTTTGTCGCCCCGGTAGACGCCTTTGCTGCCATGGCCGGCAACCGGCTTGAAGAACAGATGACGTCGCGCACTCCACAACTCAGCCGCGTCGTTCCTCGAAACCTGCCTGGTTTTCGGCACGGCTCTCTCCAGGTAGCCTGCATCGGCCTCATTGAGCCCCCAGTCTCGAAGGGAGTGGGGTGCGGATAGCAGGGCCAGGTTTCGCTTGTCAGCCAGCACAGCGTGCACATGGGGATTAGGCGTTACCACCACGGCGCCATCCAGATAGGCATGCCTTAATGCCGCATGGGGCGCGGCGTCCAATGCGAAGTCCACCAGGCGGTTGTAGACCATATCAATGGGCTTACCGCGGGCTGTCAGCGTACCGCCGGCATACTGAAGCTCCTGTGGATCGAGTATCAATGTATCAATTCCTTTGGCTCGGAGAATCTGTTGGGCCAACTGGAATTCGGGGAACATAAATTGTGTCTTTGGGGCATCGTCTACTATGGCCAGGCAACTGGGCCCGAAATTGTCGTGCTGGCTTTGCCACTCCTGTTTGAACATTGAGAACACCGCGTCCTCGAATCCGTCGAGCGGCTGCTGGGGTGTTGTGGGTTGTTGAGATGGGTCGCAGCAATTGCGCTGGGCTCTCGACAAGACAAGGTTCAGGAAGGCGCCACCGGCGTTGGTGTTGATTTCGATCAGCCGGGGGCCGTCGGGACCCATGTGAAAATCATAGCCCATGAACGCCCCGATGGGCCCTGGATTGAACTGTGCGATTTCCGGTGCCCAGGAAAGTACTCGTTCTCGGTACGAGGGAAGCTCTGAGGCCGCTTCAATCGACTGAACGATCCTCTCCATCTCCGCTATGTCGGCTCGGGGTACGAAAACCGGTGTGTTTGAAAAAAGGTGATCGAACTCCGGGAGCGTTGACAGTTCGCTTCCAGCATCTGAAAGCTGGTTGTGGAGGCTCTTGTTGAGGGCTATTCGGTCAAGAGTGATGCAGTAGCATTGGCGGTTGAGTTCGTTGGCCCGGCTGTTTGCTATTCGTCTGTTCTCATAAATAGGTTCCGGCATCTGGAGTCCGTCATTCGAGGTTTGCAATGGTTGAAACGGCTTACTTAATGCTCGAAGAATCTATCTTGCATTTGTGATTTGCGTCAAATAGATCCACATCTTGTGTCTGTTTTCAGGTCTGTTTCAGTTCCGCGTGTTGAACTACTGCTAGGTAAATTGGTGCTTGCCATCTATCTTCGACTCTCACAATGGGCGGCGATCTCTCCCGTCGATGGCAGCCTTTTGATCACCAGTCGGGCCGAAGCCAAGCTCTGGGTGCTTGATCCGGGCTCTCTGGAGATTATCGATGACGTTTCTTTGGACGGGATAGGTCACCAAATATCGCTAGAGGCATACTAGCCAGTAAGCCCCACTGACAAGCTTTTCCCAAAGGGAATCTATATGGATAAGCGTTTTAAGATTACGTTGGCAATTTTTGCGGTTATCGCTTTGGTTTTACTCTGGGGCGAACATAAGGTTCACCTTCTGGGTGCTCTGCCGTGGTTAATCCTTCTTGCATGCCCGTTTATTCATATGTTTATGCACGGAGGGCATGGGAGTCACGGTGGCCACAACCACCACGATCAACCAGAAGGCAAAAACGGAGGCCAACGCGATGACTGATGCTTCGTCCGACTACGGCCTTTGGGGGCTGGTGGTTCTTAACTCGGTGATCTTTATTTTCTTCGCTTTCAGTTTTTTTAAGCCACAGACCCAACGAGACTGGCGATCCTTCGGCGCGTTCAGCGCGTTTCTCGTGGCATTATTCACTGAGATGTATGGGTTCCCGTTGACACTCTATTTTCTATCCGGTTGGCTTCAGACTCAATACCCCGATGTAAATTGGCTTGCCCACGATAGCGGGCACCTGCTTGAAATGCTTTTTGGTTGGCAGGGTTCTCCCCATTTCGGCCCCTTCCACTTGTTGAGTACGGTGTTTATTGGTGGAGGTTTTTACTTGATTGCCGCCGGGTGGCGAACCTTGTACGCGGCGCAAAAAGAGCGAAAGCTGGCTACGACAGGTCTCTATTCGTATGTTCGGCATCCACAGTATGTCGGCTTTGTCTTGATAATGTTTGGCTTCCTGCTGCAGTGGCCGACTCTGTTAACCCTGGCGATGTTCCCGGTTTTGCTCTGGATGTATTCACGGTTATCGATCAGTGAGGAACGGGAAGCCGAAGAAACGTTCGGGGAAGCCTGGAGACACTATGCAGACAACACTCCCAGGTTTTTGCCGCGATTGCGCGGATTGGGGCGGCAAGCTTGAACAAAAGCTCTACTCATTTGATGGGTAGATAAAGGAGCCGTTGGTGAACCAATCACTTTCGATACGTGCAGTCGCTGGGATGGTTCTTGTCGCCTTTCTTTGGGCGATCTGCTTTCCTTTTATTGTGGTGGGGTTGCCGGACGCGCCACCTTTGCTTTTTGCCGCTTTACGCGCATTGCTGGCAGGGCTCTGTCTGATTCTGCTCGCTTTTACAAAAGGTGGTCGGCCCAGTTATTCACTTCGCCAGCTCCTGATACTGGCCGCAATTGGCTTCAGTTACACGGGCATGGGGCTTGGAGGGATGTTTTTAGGAGCTGGCAAACTGGGGCCAGGACTTGCAACCGTTCTGGCTAATGCGCAACCGCTGTTTGCGGCGGTTCTTTCATTTTTTATCGTCCGAGAGGTTGTGACCGGGCGTGTGTTTGTAGGCCTTTTGATCGGTTTTATTGGTGTTGTGGTGCTAGCGATGCCAGAGATGGAATTTGGTAACGCCAGATTTTCAGGTGCCGTCTATGTTCTTGGTGGTGCCATTGGAACCGCCATTGGAAACGTGCTGCTTAAATACCAGGCCGGCAGTGATGATATCTATTGGTCGATGGGCATTCAGCTTGCCATAGGTTCAGTGTTTCTGGGAATAGCATCTGTGACCTTGGGCGAGGGCTTTGAGATTGACTGGACCTGGTCATTTACCACTGCCATGTTCGTTCTGGCCATTCCGGCAACGGCAATGATGGTTGTGCTCTGGTATGCCTTGCTCGCCAGCGCGCCCTTGAATAGCCTCAATTCGTTTACCTTTTTAACGCCTGTTTTCGGTCTCGCTATCGGAATGCTTTTGTTCGGCGAAACTTTCACATCACTGGAAATGATCGGGATAGGAATCACAATTGTCGGCTTGGTGATCGTTGTCAAAGCGCCTCGGAAAACAACAAGCGGTTCCGCTGTCGGAGAACAGTCAAAGGTGATCCGTAGCTCATAGTAGAAAAGGGAGTAGTCAATGAGAGTCTGGATTAGCGTTCTCCTTTTGTTTGCCGCATCAGGTCGGCTTATCGCGGGCCCTCCCTCGGCAGTTTCCTTGATTGAAGGCATGGAACAGACTCTGTGGTCCGACAGCAATCACGGGCGTTTCACTATGCGGATCGAGTCTGAGTATTGGACTCGCACACTGGAACTGGAAGCCTGGATGAATCGTCCGGAGCATACGTTGATTCGCATTCACGCGCCCAAAAAAGAGGCCGGCATCGGCTCGCTGCGCATCGGCGATGCCATGTGGAATTACTTGCCCAAAGTTGATCGCACCATCAAGATCCCACCGTCGATGATGCTCCAGCCATGGATGGGCTCCAACTTCAGCAACGACGACCTGGTCAAGGAAAGCTCGTTCGTCGAGGACTACACCCACGAATTGGTCGAAACCGACGATTCCGGTGAGGTGCCTGTGTATCGTGTTGTCTCGACGCCCCGACCTGATGCCTCGGTAGTGTGGAGCCGTCTTGAATTCAATGTTCGGGAGGACTCGATCCCGGTTTCGCTTGCCTACTACGACGAGCGCGATCAGATCGTCAAACGCATGACCTATGAGCAGATCGAAACCATGGATGGGCGGCGGATACCCACCCGCTGGACGATGGTGGACGCCGATAACCCCGAGTCCCGCACGGTGATCACGATTGACTCTATTGAATTCGACCTGCCGATCGATGAACAGGTGTTTTCATTTCGCCGGCTGCGCAACCCACAGTGAGGGGCCGGCATGAGCATCGTCAATGTGGAGAAAGTCTCGCGAATTTACCGTCAGGATTCCATCGCCGTCAAGGCCCTGGATGAGGTGTCGGTCGCGATCGAGGCCGGGGAGTTCACAACCTTGGTGGGCCCGTCTGGATCGGGTAAAACCACGCTATTGAATCAGATTGGAGCCCTGGACGAGCCGGATAGCGGGCGCATTCAGGTGGCGGGTGAGGAAATCACCGGGCTTAGCCGAAAGAAGCGGACCCTTCTGCGGCTGTGGAAGGTTGGCTTTGTATTTCAGGAATACAACCTGATTGGCGTGCTGTCGGCTCAGGAGAACGTCGAGTATGTGCTGATGCTGCGCGGAGTGCCGTTTCGGGAGCGCCGTGCCGAGGCCCGGCGTATTCTGGTGGAGGTCGGCCTGCAAGGGCTGGAGCGGCGCCTGCCCCATGAACTGTCTGGCGGCCAGCAACAGCGTGTTGCGGTGGCCCGGGCGATTGTCAGCAAGCCAGCGATTGTCCTGGCCGACGAGCCCACGGCCAATCTCGATTCCACGACCGGCGCGGCGCTACTGGACTTGATGCGTAAGCTCAATGCCGAGCATGGCATTACCTTTGTCTTCTCCACCCATGACCCGATGGTGATGGAACGCGCGCGGCGGGTAATCCATCTCCGCGATGGCCGCGTCGAGCGTGAGGAAATACGGTCGTGATGGCGTGGCTACGTCTGGCTTTTGGCAACCTTCGGGTCAATCGTCGGCGTACGGCCATCACACTGTTGTCGGTGGCCGTCGGTGTCGGTGGGCTAGTGTTTCTCTGGGCATTCATTGATGGCATCAACGCCCAGATGATCAACAACATGACGGGCTATGTGACCGGCGACCTGAAGGTACATCAGCGGGGCTTTCACGATGACAGAGAGATGAACATTGCCCTGGCCGAGCGCTGGAATCTCACAGAGGAGGTATCGGCCGTAGCCGGTGTGGCGGCAACCACCCCCCGGGTGACGGGCCATGCCCTGGCCAGCCGTGAAGACCAGTCACGGGCATTACAGGTGATTGGCGTCGACAGCGCGACGGAATCACGGGTCACCCGGCTTGACCGGTCGATTGTCCGTGGTCGCTACCTGGAACGCGGCAATGAAATTCTTGTTGGCGTCGATGCCGCCGGTGCCCTGGATGTCTCCCCGGGCGACGAGCTGGTACTGGTGGTGCAGGCGTCGGACGGCTCTATTGGCGCCGACCGGTTCGAAGTGGTGGGCGTATTCGAGACCGGCATCAAGCGAATTGATGGCTTCGTGGGCCAGATGCCCTTGGCCTCTGCCCAGGCGCTGTATGCCTTTCAGGGGCGGTTTACCGAGATTGCGGCCCGCGTGCAGGATGCTGACCGGCTCGACGAGGTGGTCGGCACTGTCGGGAATCAGCTGCGCGATCGAAACGTGGAAGTGCTGGGCTGGCCGGCGCTGATGCCATCGCTGGTGCAGATGGTTGCCTTTCACGACGCCGTCGCCTACATCGTGATCTTCGTGGTGTTTGTGGTGGTGGCGGCCGGTATCGTTAACACCATTCTGATGTCGGTACTGGAGCGTGGCCGCGAATTCGGTGTAATGATGGCGTTGGGTACGCCCAGCAGTCGCATCGTCTGGCTGGTGCTTCTCGAAACAACGGTTCTGGCCGGTCTCGGCTACCTGTTGGGGTTGGTACTTGGGTTGTCGGTGACCGGCTATTTCAGTAGCAATGGGCTGGATTTCAGCGCCTACATCAAGGCCATGGATACCATGCCGGGGCTCAGTGGCATCGTTTATCCCACCATCGAAGCTCAGCGCCTGGTTGTGATTGGCATTGTGGTGGTGTCGGTAGCCCTGCTGGCGGCCGCCCTCCCGGCCTGGAACGCGGGTCGCAACAGCCCGCTGGAGGCGATGGGGGCACGGCGCGCGGTGGTCAATCGCATCCGCCGGATTCACTGGCAGGTGACGTCGGATCACCGGCTGCTGATTTTCGCACAAATGGCACTCCGTTCGGTATTCCGAAACCCGCGACGGTCGATGATTACCGCCTCGGCCACTGCATTCGGGCTGGCGGCCTATCTGTTTCTGTACGCCTTCGCCGATGGTTTCTTCGAGCAGATGATCCAGAACTCGACCCAGCAGCTCAGCGGGCACGTGCAGGTGATGGCAAAGGGTCACGACGTGGATCTGTCGCCAGATTTACGTATTGCCGACAATCGAACCTTGCAACAGCGATTGCAGGAGCATCCTGAGGTTGAGGCGGCCGCTCCCAGGGTATTGCTGCGTGCCATGGTGGCAAACCCCGGGAAGAGTCTGCCGGTGGAATTGGTGGGTATTGCACCGGAGCAGGAGAGGGCGGTTACGGAACTTTCAGGGTACATGGAGCAGGGCGCTTACGTTCAATCCGGGGAGACGGGCATTGTCATTGGCCAGAAACTGGCTGAGGAGCTGGGCGCCCGGCTGGGGGACAAGCTGGTCATTACGGTCCAGCAGGCTGGCGGAGATCTTGCCTCCAGTGCCCAGGCCATCCGCGGTATCTATCGCACTGGCAGTGACCTGTTCGACACCGAGTATGTCTTCACCGATATCGAGGCAGCCCGCCGTCTGGGTGGCCTGCTGGAAGACGAAGTCTCGCGGATCGTACTCAGGCTGTCAGACAGGGCGGAGAGTGCGCCCCTGGCGCGAACCCTGAACCAGTCGCCGCTTCTGACCAACGACGAACTGGTGGCCCAGGACTGGGAGACCCTGCTCCCGGTGGTGGTGCAGATGGTGGAAATGAGCCAGGTGGATTTCTATCTCATTCTGTCAGTGGTCTTTGTGGTAGTCGCCATTGGCGTCATGAACACCATGGTGATGTCGGTGATGGAACGTACCCCGGAACTGGGCGTGATGCTGGCGTTGGGAACCAGAGGGGCCCAGCTGCAGCTGACGATTCTGTTTGAGGCGTTCTTCCTGGCAATACTGGGAATGCTGGCAGGAACGGTGGTTGGCGGACTGCTTGTTGTCTGGCTTGGCACTTCCGGCATTGATCTGTCCTCGATCAGCGGCGCTCTGGAAGCCATCCCCGGCCTTACCGATCGTATCTATCCGGTGCTGATTTTCGATCACGTCTGGCTGCCCAGCCTTCTGTTGTTCCTGTGCTCGGTGCTGGTGGCGCTGTATCCGGCCTGGCGGGCCTCGCGACTGGATCCGGTGGAGGCCATCCGCCATGGTTAGGCGATCTCCATTGATGCTGGTCGCGATGGCCTGGCTGATGCTGGCTTCAAACACCGAGGCTGACTTCAGCTATTCGGGGTCGCTCAAGAACCTAAGTGCCGGGTCGCGCTCGTTGATTGACGACAATCCCTACTTCTCGAACCTGACCCGCCTGCGTATTGAGCCCCGTTACCGATATGAAGACTGGGTTCTGGATGCGGCTTACGACCTGGAAATGGTGACAGGCAGTTTCCTGGACAGCCCGGAGTTTGCCCTGCTCAAGGGTTCTCCCGATCCACGCTACTGGGATCTCCAGGGGGACGTGCATGAATCAAGGGATGTGCTGGCGCGCCATCAGCTTTACCGTGGCACGATACAGTGGCGCTCACCGGTCGGTGATTTCCGATTTGGTCGCCAGCAGGTGAATTGGTCAACCGCCCTGATCTGGAACCCCATGGACATTCTCAATCCTGTCAGCCCACTCCAACTGGAGCCGGACGAGCGCATTGGCGTGGACGCGCTGTTATGGGACAGATCCTGGGGTGCAACGGGCCGGGTAAGCGCCGTGCATGCGCCGCAACACGGGGGCCAGAATGCCAGCACGGCGGCACGGGCCAAGCGCTTCGTTGCCGGGGTCGATGCCGGCGTGATGATGGGCGAGTTCGCCGACGTCACCAAAGCGGGTGTCAGCGGCAGTGGCTCCGTGGCTGGCACCGGTTGGCGCACAGAACTCGTCTGGAGCAAGCCAGGCGCGGGAGACAGTTACTGGCAGGGAGTCGCGGATCTGAACTGGGCGTTTCGCAACGGGCTCAATCTGGCCGTTGAATATTTCTATAACGGTCAGCCGGTACCGCCGGGGACGACAGGTCTGGCCAATCTTGTGTCCGCACGGCCCCTGTATGCCGGTCGTCATTATGCCGGACTACTGGTATGGCAGGATATCAACCCGTTCTGGCAGTACCGGGTGGTGACCATCCGTAATGCCGATGATGCCAGTTGGGTGCTTTACCCGAGATCCACATGGATACTGCCGATGAGCCAGGAGATCTATTTCACTGCCGGAGCCCAATGGTTCGGAGGTGACCAGGACAGCGAGTACGGGAGGCTGGAGCGGCTTGGGCTGATGGAGATTCATTGGTTTTTCTAAAAAACTTGTCGAGAGTGTCATGAATTTACGATTAATCGCGTTGGCGTCCACTTAGTCTGAAAGGTGCAGTTCTTTCGATGGACGAGCTTTTGATTAATTAGGGAGGCTCTGAATAAGTCTCAAAATCAGCGATAATACGGTCATCGTCAACTGCACAGGATTCGTTGCCACCATGGATCAGATCACCTTCTCCGAAGCCGAGTACCAGACCAAGAAGCGTAAAACCCGCCGCGAGATT
>NZ_JACDWW010000080.1:0-861 GCF_016464145.1 Marinobacter sp. bablab_jr008 | reverse complement strand
TGAAGTGGACCCCAAATTTTGGACAGGTGCCTAAGCTCTGATTCATCATCTCCACGAGGAGGAGAATCATGAGCAAGAAACGCAAGCAATACAGCGCATCATTCAAGTCCAAAGTTGCTCTGGCCGCCCTCAAGGGTGACCAGACCACATCCGAAATTGCCGCCCGTTTCCAGATTCACCCCACCATGGTCAGTACCTGGAAGCGCGAGCTGCTGGAGAACGCTCCCGACCTCTTCGAAGGCAAGAGGAAGGCCGGCAAGCAATCCGATGAGCCCAGCACAGACGAGCTTTACCGGGAGATCGGTCGACTGACGGTGGAACGCGATTTTTTGTCGCGCAAGCTCGATCAGTAAGCCGTCAACAGCGGTTGGCGATGATCGAGCGTGGTCATCCCCAAGTCAGTCTTTCGCGCCAGTGCGAGCTGCTCAAGCTGAGCCGCTCATCGGTGTACTACGTCCCTCGTGAGCAATGTCAGGAGGATCTGGATCTGATGTACCTGATTGATCAGCAGCACCTGAAAACGCCGTATTATGGCTCTCGCAAGATGCGGTTCCACTTGCAGCACCAGGGCTACCGCATCAACCGGAAGCGGGTGCAGCGGCTGATGCGCACCATGGGCATTCAGGCCGTGTACCCGCGACCAAGAACCAGTGTTCCGGGCGATGGGCACAAGGTGTACCCGTACCTGCTCAAGGGCTTGAAGATCGATCGTCCCAATCAGGTTTGGGCAACTGACATCAGCTACGTGCCGCTGGCGCGGGGCTTCATGTATCTGGTTGCCATCATCGACTGGTACAGCCGCAAGGTGCTGTCCTGGCGGATCTCCAACACCATGGACACAGACTTCTGCGTCGATGCCCT
>NZ_JACDWW010000079.1:0-4829 GCF_016464145.1 Marinobacter sp. bablab_jr008 | reverse complement strand
TAATGGGCTTCGGCCATCATGCAAACGGCCCTACAAACACTTGCGCAAATACACCCAAAAGGAGTGTGACAGTCAGCGCTATTATCAGTACGGCTTTCAACCAGATATCAGTTCTAGCCACCACGACATTCCCTTGCCTGTGGCCTTTTTGCTGGGCATCGCCTTTGCCGTCGGCTGGACGCCCTGCATCGGCCCGATACTCGGAGCCATACTGGCGCTCAGTTCCACCCACGCCAACGCAGAAACGGGCATGTTGTATCTCGCAGTGTATTCGCTCGGCCTGGCACTCCCGTTTCTCGGAACCGCGCTGTTCATCGAGCATTTTCGCAAGCGAGTGCGCGGATTCAGCCGCTGGAGCAGGCCGCTAAGGGCACTGGCGGGACTGGTATTGATCATCATGGGCATAATGGTGCTAACCGGCCAGATGACCTGGTTCGCCACCTGGATGCTGTCGACCTTTCCCGTGTTGGGAAGGCTTGGCTAGTGTCCCAGGTCGGCTGGAAGCCGGTAGAGCCTTGTTGCGCCTTCCCCGGCCTTACTATCTCCACCTCGGCTTCCTACCGAGAAAAAGAACAGCCCGCCGCTCCCATAGGCCGGCTTCGCCGAGCGGGGTATGGATACCCTGGATCTTCCCAGAACCGATGGCGAGCCCGGGTTTGCGTCCAGCCAGTCGATAGCGACGACATCCCTGGGACCTGCGGCCTCCGCAGGGCTCGGGCGCTGCGCGATACCCACCATGGGGCGCGAAACCCTATCCGTCCCTCCGGTGCCGCCGACAAACGGGTTACCCAGGGACAGGGTTCTTGTCGGACTGAAAATCAGTTCCGGGTTTACCTCAAACCGGATTTCCGAGCTGACAAGAGGGTCCATATCGTAGCTGAGCTGCAATTCCGGGCCATTGCCGGAATACACAGAGGCTTTACCGTCAAACGCACTTACAAAAGCCAGATCGCCGCTGTCTATCTTGCCCAGAACCCGGGAGCCCAACACCCTGAAACCCGGCGTCAGGGCGCTGAATGTGTCATTGGCGCTTTCCGCCATCTTCTCTTGCCCCGGCATAACCGTGTAAATCTTTGACCCGAAGCCGTGCTCTGCCGTATAGGACTGCCCCAGAATGGTGTCACTCCGCCCATCCAGGTCGGTATCATGCACGCCCATCATCAATGGCGAAAACCCGACCAACATGGCTCGGTCCCCGTCAAGCCTGACAACAGAACCTGACACCCGGTAATCATCCCATTGGTTGACCAGCAGATAAAGCTCACCGGCACTGCTATACCAGTCCATGTAAATGATTCTCTCGCCACGTGGAATATCAACCACGGCGATTTCGCTTACAGAGCCATCGGAGCGCCCCGAAAAAAACCTGATTGTCTGCTTGTCTTCCAGTGCCACGACATAACGCCCCGGGATTTCATGGACCGCAATCGAACCTGCCCGGCCCGGCAACTCAAGAGCAAGCTCGGCCTCCGCCTCTGCCGCAACACGAAAACTCTCGTCCTTTGAGTATGAAGCTGCGCCGATATCAATCATCCCGACCAGCCAGGTTTGGTCATAGGTGACAACTACCCTGCCCTTGCTTATTAACTCGAACGTCAGAGAGGGCTCTGCCTTGCTTTCCTCATTTTCCCAGACCAGGCGTGGAAACATGGATTTCAGTTCTTCTTCCACGGGCCCGCTTTTTTCGGTTGTACTTTTAATTACGGCCGGCAAAGGGCCAAACCTCTCCACAACGGCATTTACACCAGGCATGGGCCCGGACAGCAGCTTGCCAACGAATTCTTCCGGATTAATCCGTAAAATACCGATTACGGACTGGCGGTCACTGACCAAACTGGCATCGCCGTTCTGAACGGGTTTTGCCGTAACGAAAACATCCCCCACCCCGACAACATTATCGCGCCGGTCTATGTAAACAAGACCTTCGTCCTTGTCGATCCGGCTGATCGCGGAAACAAAAGGGTCGAAGCGCTCACCTGCGAAACAGAGCTGTCCGGTTATTGTAAAAACAATTAAAACGACAAAACGAAAGATCCGGACGCTGGCACAGCTGATTACATTCGTCATACAGAGGCTCTTCGAAAGGAATAAGGTGCGAAGCGTCGGCTTCGCACCTTCTGGTCAGTTAAAACTTATACCTGACGCGGCCGGCAACATGCACAATGTCCTTATCACTCTGGCCGTTTTGAAGCGCGCCTTCCTCAAGTGCATCCACTGCATCTCCCGCAAGCAGATAAGCCGCTTCCGCCGCAATTTCCAGGGACGGATACGGAAGATAGCTCACCCGTCCACCGAACTCCAGGCCCAGATCTTTTGATGAACTCCCGTCAGCCAGCGTAATGGCTTCCGCCAGCCGGTTGTACACCAGCATTCCACTGAGCTTCAGGTTAGGCCGGACCTTGTGATCGAGCTGGATCTTATTCAGGAAATAGCCCTTATCCAGGATATAAGGCGTCTCGGCGAAATAATCATCGTCCGTGAAATTTTCCTGGAAAATCATGCTGTCCGTCAGATCGACGTCCGTGGAGATGAACGCATCGAAATTGGAATCCTGCTCATTGCTGTCCCCTGATGCATACACCATTGTGTAGGTGACGGTATTGGGACCGAACTGCAGGCCAAGCTCGCCACGGCCCAGAAAGGTGGACAGGTCATAGCTGGTGTTCGGATTCACAGCCCCGTTTATAGGGTTGAAGTTAACACCTTCTATCGTTCCCGTCTGGGCGATGGCGGTACCCTTGAGGAAAAGCCGGCCTGCCGACGTCTCCCTGTTGTAGTCGAAGGTCGCGCCCAGGTTTGAGACTGAGTATTCCGAGTTATCAGCGATCCGCTTCAGCTCGTAGTTCCTGCTATTGATCTCGCCGACACCCTCTGCAACCTGATTGTTCATCTGGTACAGATAAAAATTCCGGCGTTCAGGTTGGGCGAAAAGTGCTTATCCAGGTTCAGCGCAAAGTTATCAGCGCCATCCCAGCCCTCGTCTTCCGGGGAGTCGTTGGCGTCCTCGTTGGTGGAGTCACCACGCCCCCACAGAAGCTGATAGTCAATACCAGACTGAAGCTTCCCGGTCAGCACCGCAGCGGTTGCGGTCTCATTCCAGACATTGGCGTTAACCGAAACCGGCTGCAAGCCGATTTTCAGGCGCTGATCAACGGCGCCGGGCAAAGCAAAGTCGACGTAAGCCCAACGGGTCTCGACATTTACGCCGTCACCGGAAAAGTCGCCACCTGAACCCTCGCCGAAGCGAATGCCGCCGATTTCAGTTGCGTACACGCCCTTGACCATTCCATCGTCAGAGGCGGCGGTGAACCAGAACCGGTATTTTATCTCACCATAACTCTCGGTGGGATCGCTGTCTTTCAGCGTACCGCCACCCGAGTTTCCTGTTCTGAACCAATCCCTCTGATTGGTGTAGGCCTGAAACCGGTTGTTCATGTCGCCATGAAAATCAAATTCGGCCGCCATGACAGGGTTTGGAGCATACACTGCGGCTACTCCGAGAATCGCCAGGTAAAGCGGGCTGCGCTTAAGTTTCAGTTGCTTCATTGTGATCCCTATTATTAGTCGTCTTATTGGTCGTCAGAAGAGCTCAGCAAACGGACCTAATGGCCGGTCATTCCGCCGTGTCGCATACAGCAGGGCAACCAACCTCCTGATTGCAGGCAGGCCGCGACCAGTGAAACCTGAAACGAAGCTGAAAATCCAGAGGGCTTACGACTTATGTCTTAGACAGGACTGGCAACATGTCGGAGACGAAGGAGCTAAGGCGGTTTCTGGTGACCGCCTGGACGGTCACCTTTACAACAGATCGAATATCAGCGCGAAGGATAAGGGCTTGATGACCTCAATGGCCGGATTTCTCCGCCCCTTTCGATTTCATCGGCTGATCCTTCATCGACCCCTTCATTTCCTTCATCATTCCCATGCAGCCCTTCATGTCTCCATGCATCATCTGCATGTTTTCCTGCATGGCTTTCATATGGTCCTGCATCAGTTCCTGGCGCTTGGCAGGGTCCTGCTCCTGTTTGATCCGGCTCATCAGCGCCTGCATTTCTTCCATATTCTGCTGCATCGCCGCTGCTCTCTTCTGGTCCTGCTCATGATGCTTTGCATCGCGATGCTGATCGTGATCCGCCGCCAGGGCCGGCATGGAAAGCAGACCGGCAATGACAGTAGCAACAAGTGTCAGTCGTTTCATGGTGTTCTCCGTCCGTCGAGTAATTGGGAACTGCGATTGCGTCAGCAGGTGTCCCCCGCTGACCGGGCCAGATTCTGACCGTCTGCCTATAAGATAGTACAAGCTTCGGTCAAGGTGAAGCCAGCCAATACCAGGAGGGATCGGCCGGCTCGCCGGAACACTGCCAGGGGCCAATAAGATCTGACGACATATCACATAGGCGATTTAGGCCCTTAGTGCTGGGTGCGATGGCTTTAACCGGCCAGATAATTCAATTAGCTTTGTGGAGGCTAGCAACATTCCCAGGGTTGGGAAGACTTGGCTAGTATTCAATTGGAAATGGCGATTTCAACTTCGGCTGCCTGAAATTAATAGATTAGTTGGATAGATTATGCATTGTTCAAGTCGACTATCCCGTAGAGGCTGGTTCCTGTTTTTTTAATCTGGTCTGTCAGCTTTTTGCTGCATTTTTTTTGGGAAATGATCCAGGTGCCTTTCTTTACAGGGATGATGGAGGCGTCCCATGGTGCGGTCGTCTGGCTGTGCACGAGGGCGGCAATCGGCGATGCCAATATTGCACTATTTGCCTATGGCGTCGCCGCAGCGGCAACTAAAGATGGCTTTTGGATACAGGGACGGTGGCGCCGCCATG
>NZ_JACDWW010000078.1:0-24345 GCF_016464145.1 Marinobacter sp. bablab_jr008 | reverse complement strand
GATTGCTGGAGAGTGAAGGTACGCATGAGCCGAAAGCACTGACTGGGTGAATGGATGTCAGATGCTATTATATCGCTCCAAGCCTTGTTATTGCAGGCTTTGGGCGTGAGTTCAGCTCGTTGAAGTCACGGATTCAGGAAACAGCTATAATCCGCGCATGCGGCAGGCGTATGGCTCCTGGAATGGTTGGGATTTTGGCCAGACCTTCACAACCTTTACCGATCTGGCTGCATTGCCAGAGATTCTGGACCAAGGTAAACAGGCTGCCTTTATCTATACCCGACAGCCGATGCTCCGCTATAACATGTCCGCTCCGGGTGGCAAGTTGATGGTCGCCCTCGAAAACCCGGAAGATGGTTTTGGCTCTGAATCCTATGGCGATCAGTCCTATCCGGATCTCGTAGCGCGCTATCAGACTCGCGGCAACTACGGTATCTACTCTGTTGCGGCCCTGTTGCGCCATCTGGAAGATGATGCTGCGGAGGACACCAAGGCAGCCGGTGCTGTATCTCTGAGTGCCCGTATTCCTACGTTTGGCCGTGATGACCTGCGTCTGCAGTACAGCTATGGAGCGCTTGGCCGTTACATGGGGCTGTTCACCTACCCGGATGTGGACCGGGCCGAGCAGGCGGCCGGAAAGGTTGAGCCGCTGAATACCTACGGGGTCACTGCTGCTTACCGCCACTTCTGGAATTCAACCTGGAGAAGTAACCTGACGGTTTCCCATACCGAGATTGTGGACGATCTGGAATTCTCTCCTGGGGGCACGCTCAGCTATTTCGACTCCTCCACCTCAGTCCACGCTAACCTGCTGTGGTCCGCTCATAAGAACCTGACTCTGGGTCTTGAGTATGCCTACTGGGACTTTGGCGAGATTGCAGGCAGCGGCAGCCAGCAGTATGAGCAGGTAATGGCTTCCGCCAAGCTGTCATTCTGATCAGCGATTTCCGTTGAGTTAAAACGAATATCAGGTATTTCATCGCTTGCCCCGGGTGCGCTGCACACCGGGGCTTTTTTGGGCCTGCCTGAAACTCGTTGCCGGATGTCAGGCATTAAAAAACCCCTCCGCGGAGGGGTTCTTTGCTTACACTGTTCCTGAAAGGATCAGCTGAAGGCCTGGATGCCAGTCTGGCCACGGCCCAGAATCAGGGCGTGGACGTCGTGGGTGCCTTCGTAGGTGTTAACTGCTTCCAGGTTCATAACGTGGCGGATAACGTGGTATTCATCAGCGATACCATTGCCGCCGTGCATATCGCGGGCTACGCGGGCGATGTCCAGGGCCTTGCCACAGTTGTTACGCTTCAGAAGGGAAACGGAATCCGGGGTGGCAATGCCGGCATCCATCATGCGGCCCAGCTGCAGCACAGATTGCAGTCCAAGGGTGATTTCAGTCTGCATGTCTACCAGCTTCTTCTGGATCAGCTGGTTGGCGGCCAGGGGCTTGCCAAACTGCTTACGCTCCAGGGTGTAGTTGCGGGCTGCATGCCAGCAGAATTCCGCAGCACCCAGGGCGCCCCAGCTGATGCCGTAGCGAGCCTTGGTCAGGCAGCTCAGCGGGCCTTTCAGGCCTTCAACTTCCAGGCGGTTTTCTTCAGGAACGAAGACTTCGTCCATAAAGATAGAACCGGTGTCGGAGGCGCGCAGCGAGAACTTGCCCTCAATCTTCGGGGTTTCCAGGCCCGTGGCGCCTTCGCGCTCGATCACAAAGCCGTTTACCACGCCGTCCAGCTTGGCCCAGACCACGCAAACGTCGGCAATCGGGGAGTTTGTGATCCAGGTCTTGGAGCCGCTCAGCAGGTAGCCGCCATCGACTTTCTTGGCTCGGGTTTCCATGCCGCCGGGGTCAGACCCGTGGTTGGGTTCGGTCAGGCCGAAGCAGCCAACAAACTCGCCAGAGGCCAGTTTCGGCAGAATACGCTTTTTCAGCTCTTCTTTGCCGTAAGAGAAGATCGGGTACATCACCAGTGAAGACTGTACGCTCAGCGCGGAGCGGTAGGCGGAGTCGACCCGCTCAACTTCCCGTGCGATCAGGCCGTAGCATACGTGGTTCAGGCCGGGACCGCCGTACTCTTCCGGCAGGGTGGCACCCAGCATGCCCAGTTCACCCATTTCGGTGAAGATGCTGCGGTCGAATTTTTCGTGGCGGTTTGCCTCGACGATGCCGGGCATCAGACGGTTATCGCAGAAGCTGCGAATGCTGTCGCGTACCTGACGCTCGGTTTCGTCCAGTTGTGATTCAAAGTTCAGCAGGTCGTCCCAAGGTGCGGAAGCCATTGTTGTTCTCCTGAAAAGTTAGTTGGAAACCCGTTCAATTACAGCAGCAATGCCCTGGCCTACACCAATGCACATGCTGATCAGAGCGTAACGGCCACCGGTACGTTCGAGTTGGCGTACCGCCGTCAGGGCAATCCGGGCGCCGGAAGCGCCAAGAGGGTGCCCCACGGCGATGGCACCGCCGTTCGGGTTGAGTCTGGAATCGGAAGGATCGATTCCGAGTTTGGTGGTGCAACCGAGAACCTGGGCGGCGAACGCCTCGTTGATCTCGATTACATCCATGTCTTTTAGTGTCAGGCCTGCTCGGGCAAGGGCTTTCTGGCTTGCCGGAACCGGGCCGTAGCCCATTACATTGGGCGCAACGCCGGCGATGGCAGCCGATACGATACGTGCGCGGGGCTGGATGCCAGCCCGCTTGCCGGCTTCTTCGGAGCCGATAATCAGGGCGGCAGCGCCATCGTTCACGCCGGAGGCGTTGCCGGCAGTAACCACGCCATCTTCAGCCAGCGAGCGAAGATTGGAAAGCGCCTCGAGGTTGGATGTAGGCCTTGGATGCTCGTCGTCCTGCACGGTCAGTGGCGGTTGCTTGCGCCCCTGAGGCACCGAAATGGGCAGGATCTCGTCCTTGAAGAAGCCTTCCTGGCGGGCCGCCTCGTAACGGGCCTGACTTTGCGCGGCAAAGCGATCCACTTCCAGTCGGCACAGGTTAAGTTCGCGCGCAATGTTGTCTGCGGTTTCAGGCATGGTGTCAGAACCGAACTGACGTTCGATCAGTGGGTTCGGGAAGCGCGCGCCAATGGTGCTGTCAAAGGCCCGGAATTCACGACTGTAAGGTGATTCGGACTTGGCCAGCACAAACGGCGCGCGGCTCATGGTCTCGGCACCACCGGCTACAAACAGCTCACCTTCGCCACAACGGATAGCGCGGGCAGCATCGATGATGGCGGCAAGGCCTGAGCCGCACAGCCTGTTAACGGTCTGGCCACCGGTTTCAACCGGCAAGCCTGCCAGCAGTCCGGCGTGCCGCGCCAGGTTGCGGGCATCTTCACCGGCCTGGTTGGTGCAGCCGGCAATCACGTCTTCATAATTATCCGGAGCAAAGGCGTTGCGCTCAATGAGTGCGCGAATGACCTCGGCCAGCAGGTCGTCGGGGCGAACCTTGGCCAGGGCGCCTGCATGCCGCCCAAATGGTGTTCTCAAGCCATCATAGATGTATGCGTTCATAAGAATTGCCGTATCGATTATGGTTAGGTAATTCCGAACTGCGGAATATAGTTTTGTAAATGATATTGGAAAAGACTAATCTGGGTCTATCTCAATTGCAAGAATTGTTCATCATTGGTGGCTGACTGGTTTATGAATGGAACTCTTCGCTGGCTGCTGGCTTGTGCCGTGGTCATGGAGCTTGTCGCGATTTGTCTGCAGAGCAAAGCCCTTAGCGCCTCTGCCGGGCTGGTATTCATCCTGGTGTTTGTTCTGGGCGCGATGCGCCTTCAGGTCTATGCAAGGACGTTGTTCCTGCTTTCCCTCACGTTTAGTGCTGGTTTGTTTGTGACCGGCCGTCTCGGAATGGACGGTGCCCTTGATGCGTTGTCGGATGCAGCGTTCTATTCGGCGTTTTTGGGCAGCCTGGGGATGATGCAGTGCCTGGTGCGCCGCTTTGAAGTCCTCAGGCGTATCCACGATGTGCTGCTCGGGGGTCGGGTATCCCTTTTATACCCAAAGTATGCGGCGGTGAGCTGCGGTATTGCCTCGGTACTCAGCTTCGGGATGATGAGCCTTTTATGCGGCACCCTGGCGGACAGTCTCAAAGAGCGGGGCATTGAGGGCGCGGCGCGGCTGCAGTGGCTCAGGAGTGTGCTGATCAGCGCCTTGCGGGGATTTGCGCTGGTGCCGTTGGTGGCGCCAACCAGTGTGGCGGTCGCCATTCTGACCCGGGAGCTGCCGCAGCTGAGCTGGTCTTCGCTTTTGCCTTTTGGTTTTGTCGCAGCGTTACTGATGATTGTGGTTGGCTGGGTGCTGGAAAGGCAGCGGTTCAGGGAAATCAGCAGTGAGCGGGTTGCCCTGGACGGCTGGCCCGCCGGAACCGGTAAGTTAGTCGTACTGGTCCTGGTGGTGTTTGCCTGTATGGGGTTGCTGGTGGCGCTGGCGGGAGTGAAAGTTTCGGTGGCGGCTATGCTGGCGGTTCCAGCGGTTACCCTGGCCTATATGTTGTGGCAGGAGCGCTCTCCGGGGGCCACGGTGGCAGAGGGGGTGGGCCAGTTGGCAGTAATGTCCAACGAGATGGCGATCTTTGCCGGGTCGGCCATGCTGGGGGTGTCGATTGCCACTGTGGTGCCTGCAGATCTGTTTGACGGGCTTGTGGTGAGCGGGTGGGGCAGTTACCTGATTGCAGCTGCTGGCTTGTTAATCATGCCATTGTTTTCCATGGCGGGCGTGATTCCGATTACCGTGCTCAGCGTTCAGTCCGGCATGCTTGCGCAACTGGTAGCTAGCGGCGCTGACCCGATGCTGGTGGCAATTGGCCTGGTTATTGGTTTCTCACTGGCAATGATGGTGTCGCCGTTCGGGCCGTCGGTGATGTTGCTGTCACGGTTTGGTCAGGTTTCCCGCAACGTAGTGGCCTTTCAGTGGAACGGTGTTTTTGTCTTGCTGGTGGTGCCGCTGTTGCTGTTATTGCTGGCGGTGTTTGCGGTGATTCTGCCGGCCCCGGGCTGACCGGCAGAATCGGCTTGCGGGTTAGTAGCCGCGGGTTATGTCGACTATTCCTGTGATGGCTCGCCCGCTGGCGTGGTCCCGGATTTTCCCGGTGATCTGCTCCAGGGTGGCATCCCGAAGAGTTCGCGCCGAAATGTGCGGCGTGATTGTGATGTCGGTTCGCTCCCAGAACGGGTGGCCAGCCGGCAAAGGTTCCTTGCGGAACACATCCAGGGAGGCCCGCTGCAGTTTCTCCTCATTCAGGGCTCTGAGCAGGTCTTCTTCCACGAGGTGCTCCCCCCGGCCGACGTTGATCAGCACCGCACCCGGCTGGAGCTGGCTGAACAGGTCGTAGTTGAGGATGTTTTCGGTTTCGCTGGTCAGTGGCAGGGTGTTAACCAACACTCGCGTTGTCCCCAGAAACTCTCCGAGTTGCCCGTTGCCTGCGAAGGTGCGCACGCCTTCTACCGTGTGCTCACTCCTGGCCCAGCCGTTTACCGTATAGTCCAGGCTTGCCAGTGTGCTGGCCACACGCTTGCCGATGTGCCCTAGCCCCATAATGCCGATGGGCCACTCTTTCCGGCTGATGGGGCGGTGTATCTTCCACAGGCGCTGGCGTTGCTGCTCCCGGTACAGCTCCATCTGCCGGCTGACTTCCAGTATCTGGTGCAGTACATGCTCGGCCATCTGTACTGACATGCCGGCATCTTCCAGTCTTACCACGGTAAGGTCTGCCGGCAGGTTGGGCACTTTCAGCAATCCGTCGATACCGGCGCCCAGGTTGAAAACGGCCTTCAGGTGGGTCTCACGCTCGAACAGTTGTGCCGGTGGCTGCCATACGATGGCGTAGTCTGCATTTATCGCCGGGCCGTCCGGATCCCAGACATAAATGTCTGCTTCTGGTAGCAGTTGTTTGATAGGTACGGTCCAGCGCTCTGGTTTGGGATCGCCCGCTACAAAAAGTACCTTCATACATGCTCCTGAGTAGTGTTTGTTGTCGTGCATATGACTTTGTTCCGCATTGCAGAATAAAGTATCGCTATACTATGGTAAAGGTTGCCCGGGTTTCCTTCATGGTTATTTCGTGGCATCGGGTAATGCCAGTGTTTCGAATCTGGCATGAAATTTGATGGCAGATTGTGGTTCTTGAGTTTCTCATAGACTAGAATATGTCCAATTTTCACGCCCACGGTTCTTCAGGCTATCCGTGACAGGCAACGCAGTTCAGGAAATAGGCAAGTTATGGCAAAAAAACAGCAGGACAACTCACCGGAGTTGCAAGTGGCATCCGGTGATGGTGAGCCGGTTCAGCCGGGTAAGGATCGCAAGTTTGTGGAGGCATTGTCCCGGGGGCTGGATGTTCTGCGCGCGTTCAGTCAGGGGTCTGTCATTCTCGGCAACCAGGACATTGCCAGAATTACCGGCCTTCCCAAGCCCACCGTTTCGCGCATGACCTATACGCTGACCAAGCTGGGTTATCTGGGCTACAACCAGCAGCTGGAAAAGTATCAGCTTAGTTCCGGCGTGCTGGCTCTGGGTTACGCCTATGTATCAAACCTGAAGGTGCGTCAGCTGGCCAAGCCCTACATGGACGAGTTCGCCCGGCAAACCAACATGTCGGTTGGTCTGACTTGTCGCGACCGCTTGCACATGATTTATGTAGAAAACCGGCTGCCGCCTGAAGCAACCCTCCTGCGGATGGATATTGGCCTGAAGCTGCCTATGTCGACAACCTCTGCAGGGCGCGCCTATTACTGCGCGATCAGCGACCCGGCCCGCAAGCTGATCGACGATGCCATGGCGAAGAAGTACGGTGAAAAATGGCCGGAAATTAAAGAAGGCCTGGACCAGGCCATGGAAGATTACCGGGAGCACGGTTTCTGCCTGTCGCTGGGAGACTGGGATCGGAACATTAACTCCGCCGGTGTACCTATCCACCTGCAGGATGGCACTACGATGGTTCTGACCTGTGCGGCGCCGTCGTACCTGGTGCCTGGCGACAAGTTGCGCGACTCCTATGCTCACCAGCTGGCTATGTTAGCCCGGGATATTGAATCGCTCGGTGTCTAGGCCAGGCTGCCGGTAGCCGGCCGGATCAGACAGAAAGGCATAAAAAAACCGCAGACGAAAGTCTGCGGTCAGACTGCTGACAAACCCTCGCCATCGCGGCGGGGGGTTGTTGTAATTGGGGTATCGACTTTTCAGAGGCTGCCCCATGCTCAAAGAGCCGTCCCCGCAACAACACGAACTCGAGATGGTCAGTCTCGAATCGCTGGTCCCCGACAACCACCTTCTTCGCAAGATTGATCAGTACATCGATTTTGAGTTCATCCGTGATCGGGTTCGGCATTTGTATTGCTCGAACAATGGTCGGCCGGCGCTCGATCCGGTGGTGCTGTTCAAGATGCTGTTTCTGGGCTATCTGTTCGGCATTCGCAGTGAGCGGCAGTTGGTGCGGGAGATACAGGTCAACGTGGCGTATCGCTGGTTCTTGCGCTTCAACCTGACTGACAAGATTCCAGACGCTTCCACCCTGAGCCAGAACCGCCGGCGGCGGTTCCAGGACAGCAGCATCTATCAGGAAATCTTCGATGAGATCGTGCTTCAGGCGATGGGCTATGACCTGGTGGGTGGCGAAGTACTTTATACCGACAGCACGCATCTCAAGGCGAATGCCAACAAGAACAAGTACGACCTGAAACAGGCTGAGGAGAAGGTGGCGGCCTACCTGGACAGCCTGGAAGACGCCATCGAAGGTGATCGCAAGGCTCAGGGTAAAAAGCCCTTGAAAACGAAGCTGTCTGAGCAGACACCCAAGACCAAAGACACCAAGATCAGCCGCACCGATCCGGACAGTGGTTACATGGTTCGGGAAGGCAAGCCCAAGGGCTTCTTCTACCTGGACCACCGAACTGTCGATGGCCGCAACGCCATCATCACCGACAGCTACGCCACGCCAGCCAATCTGCATGACAGCCGTCCCTATCTCGATCGACTGGATCGACAATGTGAGCGCTTTGGCTTCGACGTCTGGGGCGTCGGACTGGATGCGGGTTACTACACCGCCGGTATCTGCAAGGGCTTGGAAGACCGGGGTATCTACGGGGTCATGGGCTATCGGCGACCGAATAAACCCAAAGGCTATCTCCCTAAACGGGTCTTCACTTACGATCCCGAGACCAACAGCTATCGCTGTCCGCAAGGCCGGCAACTGATTTATGCCACCACCAACCGCCTGGGCTACCGGGAGTACAAATCCAACCCCGCTCAGTGCAAAGACTGCCCGCTACTGCATCAGTGCACCCGCAGCGCCAACCACGTCAAAGTGCTCACCCGCCATGTCTGGCAAGACAGTAAGGATCGAACGGACAGTTACCGATTAACGCCGTGGGGTAAAGCGCTCTACAAACAACGACAAGAAACGGTGGAACGGTCATTTGCCGATGCCAAACAACTCCATGGTCATCGCTACGCTCGCTTGCGAGGGATCTCCAAGGTGCGTGAGCAATGCCTGTTGGCCGCCGCAGCCCAGAATATGAAGAAGATTGCGCAGATCCTGGCGCGTCTTTTATGGCTCAAATCCCTTGGTATGCCTGGGTTACAGAGGCGAATCCGGAAATGGGCCCGGAAACTGGCTTTGCTGAAGTATTGGCAATCTGGTCAGGAGTATTGGGCTAACTCCATGGCTAACTAAATTTAAAGCGCCCAAACGCAACGAACCCCGGAAAAACCGGGGTTCGTCAGCAGTCTAACCGCAGACGAAAGTCTGCGGTTTTTTTATGCCTGAACCGAAACGGTGGTTGAAATAAGGGCTAAACTTGTATTAAATCGTTAATTGATTTCGCTAGATAAAACCATATTTCATAAAAGGCGAGGGGAGATTATGTCAGAGGTTGTTGCTTATACCCGTGAAGGGAATGTTGGTGTCATTTCCGTAAACTACCCGCCGGTCAATGCCTTGAGCCATGCTGTGCGTGCCGGTCTGGTTGCCGCCCTGGAACAGGGCCAGAAGGATGCAGAAGCAGACATCCTCCTGCTGGTATGTGAAGGCCGTACGTTCATTGCTGGCGCGGACATCCGTGAATTTGGCAAACCTTTGCAGGAGCCGGGTCTTCCCGATGTGATCAATGCCTATGAATCCAGCGACAAGCCCATTGTCGCCGCTATACACGGAACCGCCCTGGGTGGCGGGCTGGAAACGGCCCTGGGTTGTCATTACCGGGTCGCCCTGCCGTCTGCCAAGGTAGGTTTACCTGAGGTAAAGCTTGGCCTGTTGCCCGGTGCTGGCGGTACCCAGCGCCTGCCTCGCCTTGTGGGTGCCCAGAAGGCACTGGAAATGATTACGTCTGGCAACTTCGTAGGCGCCAGAGACGCGCTGGCTCTGGGCATTGTTGATGCTGTTGAAGGCGGTGACGATATTCGCCAGGTTGGGCTGGCCTATGCGCGGAAACTGGCAGCTGAAGGTGCTCCGGTGCGCAGGGTGCGTGATATTGCCGACAAGGTTGAAGCTGACAAGGGCAGCGATGTCTTTGACCAGTTCCGTGCTGGTCTGGCCAAAAAAGCCCGTGGCCTGTTCTCTCCTTTCAAGTGTGTCGACGCCGTAGAAGCCGCTTTCACCCTGCCGTTTGCCGAGGGCCTGAAGCGTGAGCGTGAACTGTTCAAGGAATGCATGGAATCGCCGCAGCGTGCTGGCCTGATTCATTCGTTCTTTGCCGAGCGCGAGGTTTCCAAGGTCAAAGGCCTGGCCAAGGATACTCCGGTACGTGAGGTGAAGAGTGTGGGTATTATCGGTGCCGGCACCATGGGTGGTGGTATTGCCATGAACTTCGCCAATGTGGGCATTCCTGCCACCATCGTTGAGGTCAAGCAGGACGCGCTTGATCGAGGCCTTGCCGTAATTCGCCGTAACTACGAAAACTCCGCCAAGAAAGGCAAGCTCACTGCAGAGCAGGTGGAAGAGCGTATGGCGCTGATCAAAACCAGCCTGAGCTATGACGATTTCCGTAATGTGGATCTGGTGATCGAAGCCGTATTTGAGAATATGGCTATCAAGAAAGAAATCTTCGCCAAGCTGGATGAAGTGTGCAAGCCGGGCGCCATTCTGGCGTCCAACACCTCGACCCTCGACATTGATGAAATTGCCTCGGCCACCCATCGTCCCGAAGACGTTGTGGGTATGCACTTCTTTAGCCCGGCTAACGTAATGAAGCTGCTGGAAAATGTTCGTGGCAGCAAGACGTCTGACGAGGTGAAGGCCACTGTGATGGCCGTAGCGAAGAAAATTAACAAAGTCGGCGTCATGGTCGGTAACTGTCACGGCTTCGTTGGTAACCGGATGCTTCATAAACGCGGTGCCGAGGCCATGGCGCTTGTAAACGAAGGTGCTTCGCCGCAGCAGGTGGACAAAGTGCTGACCGACCTCGGCTTCCCGATGGGGCAGTTTGCGATGTCTGACCTGGCCGGCATTGATGTCGGTTATCGTATTCGTGAAGAGCGTCGTAACGCCGGTGAAGATGTGCCGGCCAGTTGGATGGACAAGCTGGTTGAGCAGGATCGTCTGGGGCAGAAAACCCAGGCTGGCGTATACAAATATGAGGAAGGTAGCCGCGCGCCGGTTGTCGACCCGGAAGTGGAACAGCTGATTGAAAGCTTCCGCGCGGAACAGGGGATCGTAGCCCGGGAGGTTACCGACCAGGAAATCCTTGAGCGTTGCATGTATGTAATGGTCAACGAAGGTGCCAAGATCCTGGAAGAAGGCATTGCCGACCGGTCACTGGACATCGATGTGGTCTGGATCTACGGATATGGTTTCCCCGCGTATCGTGGCGGCCCCATGTTCTGGGCAGATCAGGTTGGGCTGGACAATATTCTGGCGGCAGTGAAGAACTACAACAACACAGTGGGTGGCGAGCAGTGGAAGCCTGCACCGTTGCTCGAGAAGCTGGTGGCGGAAGGCCGCAAGTTCAGCGATCTATAATTATAAGGAGTTCATCTTATGTCTGATGCTGTCATCGTTTCGACCGCGCGTACCGGCCTTGGCAAGTCCTATCGTGGTGCCCTGAACAACACGCACAGTGTTGATCTGGCCGGGCACGTTATCCAGCACGCCGTTGAGCGTGCAGGAATCGACCCTGCCATCGTTGAAGATGTCATTCTGGGCGCAACCTTTCACGAAGGTTGTCAGGGCAAGAACATGGCACGCCTGGCGGCTATTCGTGCCGGGCTCCCGGTAACCACGGCCGGGCTGTCAATTAACCGGTTCTGCAGCTCCGGCCTGCAATCCATTGCTATTGCTGCGCAGCGCGTGATCTCGGAGAAGGTACCTGCCATCGTGGCTGGTGGCGTAGAGTCCATCTCCCTGGTTCAGAACGACAAACTTAATGGCTTCCGTGCTACTAACGAATGGCTGATGAAGAACAAGCCGGAACTGTACCTGTCGATGATCGAAACGGCCGATATTGTCGCCCAGCGTTACAACGTAAGCCGTGAAGCGCAGGATGAGTACGCACTGGTTTCCCAGCAGCGCACCGCCGCGGCCCAGCAGTCCGGCAAGTTTGACGACGAAATTGTACCTTTTGACGCCACTATGCTGGTTAAAGACAAAGAAACCGGTGAAGTGAGCGAAAAACAGGTAACCCTGGACCGGGACGAGTGCAACCGCCCGAATACTACATTGGAAGGGTTGGCGTCACTGGACGCGGTACGTGGCCCGGGCCAGTTTGTTACCGCGGGCAACGCCAGCCAGCTTTCTGATGGCGCCTCTGTGTGTACGGTCATGGACAGCACCTATGCCGAAAAGCATAACATCGAGCCCATGGGCATTTTCCGTGGCTTTGCTGTTGCAGGCTGTGAGCCGGACGAGATGGGCATCGGCCCGGTGTTTGCTGTTCCACGCCTGCTTGCCCGTAACGGCCTGACCATGGACGACATTGACCTGTGGGAGCTGAACGAAGCCTTTGCATCCCAGGTGGTCTACTGCCGCGACCGTCTGGGTATTCCGATGGAAAAACTCAACGTGAATGGCGGCTCTATTTCTGTGGGTCACCCCTATGGTGTGAGCGGTTCCCGCCTTACCGGCCATGCCCTGATTGAAGGCAAGCGCCGGGGTGCCAAATATGTGGTGGTCACCATGTGCATTGGCGGCGGTCAGGGCGCAGCCGGCCTGTTCGAAGTGGTATAAACGGAGAGCGCCGTCATGCAGCAGAAAATCGTCAGTACCCGGGACCTGGCTTTCCAGCTTTATGAACTTCATGAAGTAGAGAAGGTGCTCAGATTTGAGCGCTATCAGGACCATAGTCGTGAAACGCTGCAGGCGGCGCTGGACCTGGCGCTGAAAGTTGCCGCAGAGGAGTTCGCACCCCATGCTCGCTTGGTGGATGAAGAAGAGCCGACCTTCGAGAATGGCCGTGTGCACATGCGCCCGGAAGTTCACAAGGCGCTGGACGTACTGAAAAGTACTGGTCTGATGGCGGCCAGTCAGGACTACGAGCGCGGTGGCATGCAGCTGCCCAGTGCGGTTGCCCAGATGTGTGTGGGGATGCTCAAAGGAGCCAACGTAGGGACTCAGGGCTACGCCGGGCTGACTATTGCGGCAGCTAACCTGATTCTCGCCCATGGCTCCGACGAGCAGAAAAGCCGCTACGCCGAGCCGATGCTGGCGGGGCGTTTTTTCGGCACCATGTGCCTGACCGAGCCCCATGCAGGTTCCTCTCTGGGAGATCTGCGCACTCGCGCGGAGCCACAGGCGGATGGCAGTTATAGGTTATTTGGTAACAAGATCTACATCTCCGGTGGTGATCACGAGCTGAGCGAGAACATCATTCATATGGTACTCGCTCGTTTACCTGGGGCCCCGGCCGGCGTAAAAGGAATTTCCCTGTTTCTGGTGCCGAAGGTCCTGGTTAACGAAGATGGCTCTTTGGGTGGGCGCAACGATGTCGCCCTGGCTGGCCTGATTCACAAAATGGGATACCGTGGCACGACGTCTACCATGTTGAACTTTGGTGAGGCAGCGGGGGCGGTCGGGTATCTGGTTGGCGCGCCCCACGAGGGCCTGGCTGCCATGTTCCATATGATGAACGAAGCCCGGATTGGCGTTGGTCTGGGTTCGGTGATGCTGGGTTACACCGGCTATCTTCATGCGCTTGAGTATGCCCGCGAGCGGCAGCAAGGGCGTCCGGTTGGAGAAAAGGATCCGGAGAGCCCCCAGGTGCCTCTGATCCGCCATGCCGATATCCGGCGCATGCTGCTGGCCCAGAAGGCCTATGTGGAAGGAGGGCTGGCGCTTTGTCTGCAAGGTGCGGTCTTGGTGGACGAAAAGAAGTTTGCGGAAACTGGCGAGCAGCGCGAGCTTGCCGCCGGGCTGCTCGACTTGCTCACGCCGGTGATCAAGTCCTGGCCCTCCCGTTATTGTCTCGAAGCTAACAGCCTGGCAATTCAGGTGCATGGTGGCTACGGATACACCCGGGAATATCCGGTGGAACAGTTCTACCGGGATAACCGACTTAACCCGATCCACGAGGGTACCCATGGTATTCAGGGCATGGACCTGCTTGGCCGCAAGGTTTCCATGGCCGATGGCCGGTATTATCGCGAACTGGTGCGAAGGATTGAAGCCACTATTGCCGAGGCCCGCAAGCAGGAACGGCTGGCTTCTAATGCCGGCCTGCTTGAGCGGTCCCTGTCAGCAATGATTGAAGCTACCCGGGTGATCAATGAGGTAAAGGCCTCCGGTGACAAGGAAAAAGCACTGGCAAATGCCACTCTGTACCTGGATGCCTTCGGGCAGGTAATTGTCGGCTGGCTCTGGCTGCGACAGGCCCTGAAAGCCCTTGCTGGAGTCAGTGGGGCCGGTGATCAGCCTGAGTCCTTCTATCAGGGCAAGTTACGCGCCTGTGATTATTTTTGCCGGTATGAATTGCCGGGCGTGCTAGCAACGGCTGAGTTGCTGCAATCGGTGGACTCAACGGCACTGGATATGTTTGACGAGGCATTCTGACCGGCCTCGCCAACTCTGAATCAACACAAAAACAACAGGAGTCAGGGTAATGGACAGACAAGCAAAGGCGGTGGTCTGCCGGGAGTGGGGTAAGCCTGTACAGATTGAACAGATTACTGTGGAGGGGCCAAGGCGCGGCGAGATAACTATCAAGGTTGCCGCCTGCGGCGTGTGCCACAGCGACCTTTCAGCCACCACCGGAAAGATTCAGTATCCACCGCCATTGGTACTGGGCCACGAGGCGGCCGGTGTGGTGGTTGAAGTTGGCGAGGGTGTGGAAGGCTTCAGTGAAGGCGACCACGTTGTTAGTTCGTTTATCTCAATGTGCGGCAAGTGCCGCCAGTGTGTGCGTGGCCATCCGGTGCTGTGCGAAAACGCCCGCAAGGCGATGTTCACACTGCCCGATGGAACCGTTCGAACCCGCGACAGTCATGGCGAGCCACTGAATGTGTTCGGCGCCTGTGGCGTGATGGCGGAGTACGCAACCCTGCACGTGGATAACTGCGTGAAAGTTGCCGAAGATGTGCCGCTGCAGAATGCCGCGCTGGTGGGCTGTGCCGTGATGACCGGTGTGGGTGCTGTATTTAATACTGCCGGGCTGGAGCCGGGTTCCAGGGCTGCGGTATTCGGTATTGGCGGTGTTGGCCTGAACGCCGTTCAGGGCTGCGCAACCGCCGGTGCCGAAATGATTGTGGCGGTGGACAACAACCCGAAAAAGCTCGCCATGGCGCGGGAATTCGGTGCCACCCACACGATTGACCTCAACGAAGTGGATGATGCCGCCAAGGCCATCAGAAAACTGACCGGCGGCGTGGATTACGCCTTTGAGTGTGTTGGTGCCGGTGCCGTGGTTGAGCAAGCCTATAAGTCTCTCGGGCGCGGTGGTACCGCCGTCGTGGTGGGCGTTGCTGACCCGAAAGACAAAACCTCGATTACTACGCTCACCCTGCCGGCCGACGAGCGCACCCTGAAGGGCAGCTGGCTGGGTTCAGCCCGGCCGCAACACGATTTTCCGCGACTTCTGGGTTTGTACCGTGCGGGTAAACTTAAACTCGATGAGCTGATCACCCAGACTTACTCCATAGATGAAGCTGTTCAGGCCTTTGACGATATGATCTCGGGCAAGAACGCGCGTGGCGTGATTGTCTTCGACTGAGGGAAAAACATGAAGATTCTGAACAAGAACTACATCAATGGTAGCTGGGTCGACTGGAACGGCGACATGGCGGATGTGCATGAAGCGGCCACCGGCGACGTGATTGCCCGGGTGCCCATGTCCGATCCGGGACAGATGGAGCTGGCAATTGCCGCTGCGCATGCAGCATTTGAGGTCTGGTCTGAAAGTTCTGTAGAGCAAAGGGTGAACGTGCTTGGCCAGCTGCATGCTGGACTCAAGCAAAGGGCACCGGAAATTGCGGAAGCGGTCAGCCGGGAAGTGGGCATGCCACTGAAGCTTGCCACGGCAATCCAGGCTGGCCTGCCGGCAACTGTAACCAAGACCTATACCGATATGTTGCCGGAGTTTCCGTTCGTTGAGCAGTCTGGTAACTCGGAAGTGCAATATGCGCCGGTCGGTGTGGTGGGCTGTATTACGCCCTGGAACTACCCGCTGCATCAGATCATTCTGAAGGTAGTACCCGCGATTGCTGCCGGCTGCACTGTTGTGCTGAAGCCCTCTGAGATTGCGCCGCAGGCAGCCTTTATCCTCGCTGACATTCTGGATGAAACCGACCTGCCGGCGGGTGTGTTCAACATGGTATGCGGGGCCGGGCAAACCGTTGGTGAAACCCTGATCCGGCATCCGGATGTGCGCATGCTGTCATTCACCGGCTCCACCCGCACCGGTCATGCCATTGCCCATGCCGCTGCGGATGACTTCAAGCGAATTGCGCTGGAAATGGGCGGCAAATCGGCATCGGTTGTTTTATCGGACGCTGACCTGGAAGCCGCAGTAAAAGGCACAGTGAGCAACTGCCTGCTCAACTCCGGACAAACCTGCACCGCCCTGACCCGGCTGCTGGTGCCCGCCGATCGCCATGACGAGGCGTGCAAGCTGGCGGCTGCAGCCGCGGCCAGAATGACCCCGGGCAACCCGCTGGACGAAGCCACCCGTTTGGGCCCCTTGGCCTCCGCGCAGCAGCGGGACCGGGTAGTGGATTACATCCGGCTCGGTGTTGCGGAAGGCGCCACCCTGGTAGCCGGCGGCCCGGACGCGCCGGAAGGCCTGGACAAGGGTTACTTTGTACAGGCAACCGTGTTTGGCAATGTAGACCCGAACAGCACAATCGCCCAGGAAGAGATTTTCGGCCCGGTGCTGTGCGTGATTCCCTACAACGATGAGGCAGAAGCCTTGCGTATCGCCAATGGCACTGCCTACGGGCTGTCTGGAGCGGTCTGGTCGGCGGATCGGGAAAAGGCAAAGGCTTTTGCCGCAAAACTCCGGACCGGACAGGTGACGGTGAACGGTGGCGGCTTTAACCCGCTGGCTCCCTTTGGTGGCTTCGGCCATTCCGGTATCGGACGGGAGTTCGGCAAGTGGGGGCTTGAGGAGTTTCTGGAAGTTCGCTCGCTGCAGCTGTAATCGCAAGACAACGAAGGAGCCGCAGCAGCGGCTCCTTCACGTTTAAGGGCCGGAAATGTTTATCAACAACAAAAGAGTGATGCCGTGAAAACACGAATTACGGAATTATTTGGAATCGAACACCCGATCGTACAGGGTGGCATGCACAATGTAGGCTTTGCCGAACTGGCATCGGCGGTATCCAATGCCGGTGGTCTGGGCATGATTACCGCCCTGACCCAGCCTACGCCTGAACATCTCGCCAGTGAAATCGCCCGCTGCCAGCAGATGACGGATAAACCCTTCGGCGTAAACCTGACCTTCCTGCCGTCCTTCAACGCGCCGCCTTATCCCGAGTACATTGACGTCATCATCCGCAGCGGTGTCAAGGCGGTTGAAACCGCCGGCCGCAGCCCCGAGCAGTACATGGAGCAGTTGAAGGCTGCGGGTATCAAGGTTATCCACAAGTGCACATCTGTTCGCCACGCTTTGAAGGCCGAGCGAATCGGTTGTGATGCCGTCAGTGTGGACGGCTTTGAATGCGGCGGCCATCCCGGTGAGGATGATGTGCCAAACTTCATCCTGCTGCCTCGTGCGGCTGAAGAGCTGAAGATACCTTTCATTGCATCTGGCGGGATGGCCGATGGCCGGAGCCTGGTAGCGGCTATGGCATTGGGTGCCGAAGGCATGAATATGGGCACCCGTTTTCTGGCCACCAAAGAAGCGCCGGTTCATGAGAACGTGAAACAGGCAATTGTGGACGCCAATGAACTACAGACCCGGCTGATCATGCGTAACCTGAAGAACACCGAGCGGGTGATGGATAACGCAGCCGTGCGGGAAATCATCCGGATTGAGAGTGAAAAGGGTGACCAGGAAACCATTGACGATATCCGCCACCTTGTCACAGGTGCAAAGGGTAAGCTGGTGCTGCAGGAAGGCAAGATGGATGAAGCTGCCTGGAGTTGTGGCATGGTTGTTGGGTTGATTAATGATATCCCTTCATGCGATGAGCTGGTCAGCAGAATCATGGAAGAGGCTGAAGGGATTGTGCGCCAGAGACTTTCCGGCTTTTTGTAATTGAATTGCCCGGAGGGTGTCTCACCCTCCGGGCAGGACCGTCTCAGGCCAGGGCCTTTTCCCTTCTTTCGTATTTCTTGTGCGTCAGTGCGGCGGCGACGACCGCAGGAATGATCAACGCAGCACTAATAAGAGACAATTCCAGATTGGTCAGCGGAACCGGTCCGCCACCGGGGATGGCAAGGATCATGCCACCGGCAATGAGTCCCAGCCGGATTGGCCATTGCAACAGCTTGCTTGCTGCCAGAGAGCCTACCCCGATCAGCCAGCCTTGCATCGCCGATGCTATCAACGTTACCCCGATCAGTGCTTGTACAATCACCAGGAGAATCTCGCTCCAGGTGCCTTGGAAGATCAACGCCGGATTAAGCACAAACAGGAACGGGATAAAGTAGATCACGCTGCCCAGCCGCATGGCTTCCACACCGGTTTTCATTGCATTGGAGCCGGCAACCGTTGCAGCGGCAAAGGCGCCCAGGGCAACCGGTGGGGTGATGAAACTGAGCATGCCCCAGTAAAGGATGAACAGGTGAACGGCCAGGGGATCCATGCCGCCGCCGTTTATCAGGGCCGGTGCGAGCGCAACCGCCAGGAAAATATAGGCAGCTGTAACTGTCATGCCGATGCCGAGCACAAAGCTGGTCAGTGCTCCCATCAAAAGCAGTACCAGGGTGTTGCCACCGGCAAGGTAGATAAGGTCATTGGCAATAGTGCCTGACAGCCCGGTAACCGACAGTGCACCTACCAGCAAGCCAACACCGGTGAGGATCGCGATCAGCTCTGCAAACAGCTTCCCTGACTCTGCGAAGAAGTCCTTCACGTCTTGCCACTTCCAGCGCTGGTAGGGCAGTACCTGGTTGATCACCAGCAAGAGAACCGTTGCAAAGAATGGTGCCGTGGCCTCTCGTCGCAGGAAGAACAGCATCCAGATCAGCAGGGCAAACACGAAGATGAAGTACCAGCCTTCCTTTAATGTCTGCCTGAGTGACGGCAATTCGCTGGCCGGCAGGCCCTGAAGTTTGTTGCGCGCAGCATAGGCATCAATCTGGATAAACAGGCCGAGGAAATACAGTACGGAGGGCACGACTGCCGCCAGTGCAATGGTGCCGTAGGGAATGTTCAGGAACGCGGCCATGATGAACGCGGTGGCACCCATAACCGGTGGCATCAGAACGCCGCCTGTAGAAGCGCAGGCTTCTACGCCGGCTGCGTAGGAACGGCTGAAGCCGACTCGGCGCATTGCCGGAATTGACATCACTCCGGTTGTCATCACATTGGTGATTACGCTGCCGCTCATGGATCCCATGAGGCCGCTGGAGAAAACCGCAACCTTTGCCGGTCCGCCCCGAACATGGCCCAGCAATGCGAAGGCCAGGTTGATAAAGAAACGACCGCCGCCGGTTTTCTGCAGGGCGACGCCAAACAGAAGGAAGCCGATCACGATGTTGGCAAAGGCTTGTAAGGGCACGCCCATGATGCCTTCTCGACTCATGGCCATGTAGATCGCGGTCTGGTCGGGGGCGGATGGAAATCCCTGGATGGGGCCCGGCAGCTTGTCTGCAAATATCGGGTACAGGCTGGCGACACCGACAATCATGGCAATCGGCAGGCCGCCGGCCCGACGAATGGCTTCGATGACGGTAACCCAGAACAGGAAGCTGAACACTACGGCGTATTGTGGTGCCGCGTATTCCCAGCCGTAATCCAGAATAGTTTCCGCGTTGTAGACAAAGAACCCGCAGATAACCGAGGCGGCAAGGAACAGGATGATGTCGTACCAGGGAACCTTGTTCCGGGAAGCGTGGCGTGACATTGGCCAAAGCAGAAAAACCAGCGGTAGCATAAGTGCCACCACCACATAGAAAAACTGGCTTTCCACTTTGGTAACAATATTGATCAGCTGCAAATTGAACAGGTAGTCAATCGTCAGCAGTGTCAGGACAAGGGTTGCAACCCTGGGGACCCATGGCCATCCGCCGGAAAGCCGCCGGATGCCGCTGACGTTTTCTTTCGACGGTTCAATGTTGTGTGTTTCAGACATGCAGTAAGACTCCTGAAAGAACTCCGGTGTAACAGACCCCTCGTCTTTACACCGGAATCAGGTTTCAACCAGGACAGCAGGTTTTACCGGAATACCGGATTCATGCCCGCCGCTTGAAGTGCTTCTGCCCGAGCCGTCATCCAGCCCTTTTTGAAGGCTTCCTTGTCGGCAGGCGGGTTGGCCTTGGTGTAGCTCTCCCAGGTGTCCAGGAGGATATTCTGACGCTGTACCAGCATGTCCTGGTGTTGTTGCATATCTTCCGTCCAGTGGCCGATTTCCTTGTAGTAGTCGACGACCACATCATGCAGTGGGATGACCCAGTTGAGATTCTGGTTCTCCAGCGCATAGCCTGCATTGCCCGGTGCGGAGTCCTTGTACTTGTCGTAATCCTCGGTGAAGACACGAATCAGCCCGTCCACCAGTTTTTTATCGGCATCGGCGTTGGCGATGATGATGGGGTAGGGGTAGCTGGAACCAATCCACGGCTCATCCTTGCTGATGCCGGCGCCGGAAGTAACCAGGTGCGGTTGGAAATAGGGAGCTACGGAGCGCAGTCGCTCCCAGCCCTCGGTGTCTTCAGGATCAAGCTCCAGCCAGGATATACCGCGCGGACTGGCGGAAAGCTGTTGTGGGCCGCCGGCGACAGAAACGGTAAATGCGGTATCGCTTTGATTGGCGACGATGCCGTCAAAGGCACGGCCGTATCCCGGGAAGTCTACCCGCTCCACGTCATCCCAGGTGAGGTCGCCAAAGGCCAGCATGGCTTCGGTGCCGAGGTTCAGGGCATCGTCACCACGAATGTAGGAAATGCGTTTGCCCTTGAGGTCATAGGGGGTTTCTACGCCGATATCGCCGGCTACAGCAATGCTCAGGCCAAAACTGGCAATGGATGTGGTAATTACCCGAACCGGCTGCGGCCCCCAGTTGTCCTCGGAGAACATCAGTACACCTTCGGCGGCGTAATAAGCGGCAATGCCACAGGAACAAACCGGTACGCGCCCGGTTTTAAGTGGTGTCATCCGGGAAACGTCGTTCTCGCCAGGCAGGATCCGCAGTGATACGCCGTACTCATTGCGTAGTAGATTGCCGATAGAAGCCATCTGGCTATAACCTGCTGAGCTGGTGCCATAGGCAGTCATTCCGATGGTGGCTGGCAGATCGACATTCTCTGCAGCCCACGCAGTGGTTGCGCTCCCGGCAAGAAGAGAAATTAAAATGATATTTTTTGTTGTCATCATGTATGCGCTCTTTTGAGGTTATTGTTTTGCTGTGCAGAATAGAATTCTGAATTAAGATTTAGTGTAGTCAGGCTTTTGTCTGTGTGTCAATTGATGTGATCGACGGCTAATTTCCTGCGCGTCGTTGTCAGGTCTGTAAGAGGCTGATAGGTTTCCATCAAGCTGGGTGGACCTGTCGGGCCACCGACAGGTGGGGCCAATTTTGTTCGTAAATTACTAATTTTGTAACGATAAAGTGCCCGTAAGACACGCATCCCCCTATTGCATATTACGGCCCATCATGAACACCCATTCCGGACGAACGTGAACACCGATTCTGGTTCAACGTGAACAGTCATTCCGATTGAAGGTGAACACTTTTCCGGATTTTCCGGAATCGGTGTTCACGATGCCGGAATCAGCGTTCACATTCCCGGAAACGGTGTTCACGTTCAACCGGAATCCTTCTTAACGCATTGTTTATTAGACCGTTTGCTACTCTGACTCCTTTTTCTGGGGAGCGGAGTTGTGCCAGCAAAGAGAATTCTAATGCGTAAAATCAGAGAGGTGCTTCGCCTAAGGCTGGAAGCCGGGCTCTCGATCCGGCAGATCAGTGCCAGCACCAAGACCAGTGTCGGGGCCATCCAGAAGCTGTTAGCCCGGGCCGATGCCCTGAACCTCAACTGGCCGTTGCCCGAGGATTTGGACGATGGCCGCCTTGCGGCCCTGTTCTATCCCAGTGCCGATCCCACCACATCGACTCGCTACCAGGTGCCTGACTGGGCCACCGTTCATCAGGAACTCAAGCGTAAAGGGATGACCAAGCAGCTGTTGTGGGAGGAATACACAGCTCAGTATCCCAATCGCTGTTACAGCTACTCCCAGTACTGTGACCGTTATCGGCAATGGCTGAAGCAGCAGAAGCGCTCCATGCGCCAGACCCATAAGGCCGGGGAGAAGTGCTTCGTGGATTACTGCGGCCCGACCGTGCCGATCATCAACCCGCAGACCGGTGAGGTACGCACCGCTCAGGTGTTCGTGGCGGTGCTTGGGGCCTCCAACTACACCTACGCTGAAGCCACCTGGAGCCAGAGTTTGCGAGACTGGCTATCCAGTCACGTGCGTACCTTTGAGTTCTTCGGTGGCATTCCGGAGATGGTCGTGCCGGACAACCTGCGCAGCGGTGTCAGCAAGGCCTGTCGGTACGATCCAGAGCTAAACCCCAGCTACCAGCAACTGGCCGAGCACTATCAGGTGGCCATCCTCCCGGCCAGGCCCTACAAGCCCAAGGACAAATCGAAGGCGGAGGTCGGCGTGCAAATCGTGGAGAATTGGATCTTGGCCCGGTTGCGTCACCACACCTTCTTCACTCTCGCCGAAGCCAACCAGTGCATCCGGTCACTGCTTGAAGAGCTGAACAGCCGCCCGTTCCGGCGGCTCCCGGGTAACCGGCAAACCGCGTTCGAGACACTGGATCAGCCAGCCCTGCGTCCCTTGCCGAAACAGCCCTATGAGTACGTCGAGATCCGGCGTTGCCGGGTCAATATCGATTACCACATCGAGTTCGACCAGCATCATTACTCGGTACCGCACCAGTACGTGGGCGAGCAGGTGGAAGTCCAGGCCAGCGATCATCTGGTGCAGGTCCACTTCCGGCAACGCCAGGTGGCAAGTCACCCACGGCGTCACAGGCCGGGCACCACCACCGAAGCCGGTCATATGCTTGCCCGGCATCGAAAACAGCAGCAGTGGACCCCGGGGCGTCTCAAGAACTGGGCCCGGGACATCGGGCCAGACACGCTGATCTGGGTCAGTGATCGACTGGCTGAGGGGGAACACCCGGAGCAGGCCTACCGGGTCTGTCTCGGGTTGCTCAACCTGACTCGGGAGTACCCCAGCCAACGCCTGAATGCCGGCTGCCGCATCGCCAATCGGGAAGGTCTGAACCGGCTGAAGCACATCAAGGCCATTCTCCGGAGCAACCGGGACAAGCTGCCGGAGCAGTTGTCCCTGAACGCCGAACTCCCTCAACACCACGAGAATATCCGTGGCCCGAAGAGCTTCCACTAGGAGATCACCCATGAGCACAACACAGACCCTGGCACGACTGAAAGACCTGAAGTTAGGCGGCATGGCTGCCGCCCTGGAACACCAACAAAACCAGCTGGGCACCTACGACGAACTGCCGTTCGCGGAGCGCCTGGAACTGCTGCTTGACCGAGAGTTCCAGACCCGAGAGCACCGGAAACAGGACCGCCTGGTACGCCAGGCCCGCTTGAAGCTCCGTGCCTCGATCCAGGACATCGACTACCAGCACCCCCGCAACCTGAAGAAAGCTCAGGTGGCCCAGCTGGCTCAGACCGACTGGCTGGAGCGTGGCCAGAACCTGTTGATCACCGGCCCCTGCGGCAGCGGGAAAACCTACCTGGGTTGTGCACTGGGGCACCAGGCCTGCCTGAACGGCCTCAGTGCCCGGTATTACCGGATCTCCCGGTTACTGCTGGAACTGACTCAGGCCAAAGCTGACGGCACCTACCAGAAGACGCTGAACCAGCTGGCCAAAGTGAAGCTGCTGATCCTGGATGACTGGGGACTCGAAGCCCTAAAACCGGCACACCGAAACGATCTGATGGAGATCATGGATGACCGTCACGGCACGCACTCAACCATGATCATCAGCCAACTGCCTACGGATCAGTGGTATGCCGCCATCGGCGATAACACCCTGGCTGACGCCATCCTGGACCGGCTCATGCACAACGCCCATCGCTGGGCTCTGAAGGGGGAATCGATGAGAAAACGACTTCAGGAAATTGACTGAACGTGAACACCCGGAGTAAAAACTCCGGTGGGTGATGCGTTAAGAAAAATGGTGTTCACGTTCAACCGGTATGGGTGTTCACGTTCGCCGGAATACGCACCTATCCTTGTTGGGTTGAGCAGAGGGCTTCAGAGTTCTATCCAGAGATCAGTCGTTGCGCCAGGTCTGAGCGTCATCTTTGTGCGGGTAGGTATCACTCGTCAGCACCCTTACTAGACGAGAATCGCGGGCGGTTGGCCTTGTAGTACTCAATTATGCTGCTTCGAATCCCATAATTTTTCATAAACTTGATACATTCTGAATGTCCGCTTTGCGACCCCTGGTCACATTCCGGGCTCTGAACAAAAGCGAACGTTCACCATCCTCCACTGCGAAGCGGTTTTTAATCTAGTCCTGAAGAACAATGAGCCGCTTCAATCGTTCGGCAATGCAAAACCATTAGTTAACGAAATGGCAGCCCCATTTGTTCATGAAACCTGTTTATACGCAGTATTTGAGTATGAAGCCATGGACCGCTCCCTGTAGTTTGGCTGTAGGAAGCTCAACCAAGCCTTCCGAGAACCGGAAACGTCGACAACATCCACGACGCAAAGAGTGTCATCCGACCGGTGAGCACCATTACTCCCATTACAACGAGCACCAAGCCAGCAAGCGCTC